>DATGBV010000352.1:0-2583 GCA_035312485.1 Flavobacteriaceae bacterium
AGAAATACAAACTTTTTCATTTTATGAAGATAGTAAAGAATTGTTCAGATTTTTAAGTGTTTATAATTTTTTGTTAAGCACCAATAAATATGCCAACCAGTTTATAATTATATATAAAAGACAAATAAGAATTAAAATAAATTTAAACATTGCAAAGTAATAGGCTGTTGAAGCCCAAATTTGATTTAAATCACCTTTGAGGAGTTTTATAAGTGCAATGTTTTCTATAATATCAAAAAAGGCAGCAATAAAAATGAGGTAAATAAATATGCTTGCAAGTTTATAAAAAGCTTTGCCTTTCCATAAACGATTGTTTATATTGTAGATTAACAATGCAATAAAAGATGAATAAACCATTAGGAATAAAAAGTCGAAACCTAAACTTAAACCTGCATTGGCTTTTGCGTTGTCATCCCAAGAATTTAATATATTTTTTGAAACCGAAATATCTTTAGCCAGCTCAAAAGAGACGATACCATTAGTGCAAACCTCATTTTTAAGTGGTGCGTCAAATATTCGCATAGTTGCAATGCAAACTATAAGGGTAACTAATATGGTTAGGGTGAATTTTTTTGTATCGAGTGCGATAGTTGCCAAATTTACGGAGTAATTTTGTGGTTTCGTTTAATGTTTTGATATGAACTTTATTGTTAATATCATTAGTTAAACGAAGTTCGGCTATTTTTCCCACAAAGTCAAGTCAATAAAAAACCTGTCAAATCATGACAGGTTCAGTCTATAAATTAAAGTCGCAAGTGTTTAATTATGTTTTAAAGTACTCGCTGTATATGGATTACTTAACAGTTCTTTAAAAACGGTCCAACGTTTTTCGGGATTATCAATAGTACCACCTAACAGTTTTACATGTTCAGCTACCAAATCTTTACCTAAATTATAATTAATCACATAACTACGGTTAGCTTCAATAAAGCGAACACTTTGTTCTGCTTTTTCTGGTGTGAAAAGGCTATATTTTTCTATTTGTTTTATAGCATTCTCACGTGAAAGATCTCCATTAAGATAGGCTCTTGCAGTTTCATTTCTCGCATAATTTAGTTTACCCATTAAGTATTGAACTTGATAGAACCTATCCGCTTTGTTTACATCGATTCCTGCTAATGGAAATAGGTACTCTTTTTCAAAATCGATTCTTTTATCACCTGGAAAAACAACATCGATTCCATAATTAGCACTGCCTTCGGCTATAAGAGACAATGGTGAAAACAAGGGATAAACGGAAAACTCCATCCAACCTTTAGTCTTTACTAGATTTTCCTCAATAAGCATCATATAAACATGGTGACCAGGATAACCTTCATGACTTGCCAAATCAATAGCTCTGCTGATATAAATAGGAAAATCGGTATTTATTTGTATTAAACTCTGTGCATTACCTTTATAATAGTTATAGCCACCCCAAACCTTATCGGTCACATATTCCAGGACAAAATTTTCATTTTCGGGTAATTTAAAATAGTCTTTTGTGATTTTTCTAGATTGGTCTATAGCAACTCTAAAAACTGTATCGAGCTTTTCTTTCGGAATAACAAATTCAGCCATAAAACTATTGTATCTTGTGGGTAAATCTCCTTCGCCAACTAATAAACTATCCAATCCAACTAATAATTCATTGAAATGAAGTGGTGAGAAATGTGGTGGTTCGGCATCATAAAGCAATTTAGCCTCTTCGTCAAAAGTATAAATTTTACCTCCTATCATTTCAGTTTTTGTTCTTACAGCAATGAGTTGTTTTTTAAGCATATTTATTCGAGCAATTTCAAAACTTGGGTCTTTTGAAACAAGTAATTCATCACATTGACCTATCAATGCATTGGCCCGTTGTACAAAATTGTCTAGAGGTAATGTTCCAGATTTTGGTTCTGTTGGTTTCCATTCCTCTGGCCCAAAATAAGCATCGACAAAAACGTCATCATATTGCCCGATTTCTAAAACAAGACGAACATAGTTTTCTGCAATTTCATCTATTGAAGGTTGCACGGATTCTGGTTTGCAAGAAAGCATGGTTAAAGCACAAAATAGAATAAGATATTTTTTCATTTTCATTTTTTTAGTCTAAAAACGGATATCTGTAATCTGTTGGTGTAACAAAGGTTTCCTTTATCATTCTAGGAGAAACCCAACGCAATAGGTTTTGTGCACTACCTGCTTTATCATTTGTTCCAGAGGCTCTAGCTCCACCAAAAGGCTGTTGTCCAACAACGGCTCCTGTTGGTTTGTCGTTGATGTAAAAGTTACCTGCACTATTTTGTAAGGCCTTGGAGGCTTGGTCTATAGCATATCTATCTGTTGCCAAAATAGCTCCAGTTAAAGCATATTCGCTGGTTTCATCTACTAATGTTAAGGTTTCGGAATACTTATTTTCGTTATAAACGTAAATGGTGATTACTGGACCAAACAATTCTGTACACATGGTTGTGTATTTTGGGTTGCTCGTTACTATAACAGTTGGTTCAATGAAATACCCTTTAGACTTATCGTAATTACCTCCAACAATAATTTCAGCGTCTTTATCTTCTTTGGCTTGGTCTATATATTTTGCTAATTTATCAAAAGAGCCTTCAT
>DATGBV010000353.1:0-8899 GCA_035312485.1 Flavobacteriaceae bacterium
TATATAATCTTAAAAAATGAAGGAGGTCCAACAGATGATGTTATTACAGTTACCAATTTAAATTTTACTGGAACAGATTCAGGTTTGTTTTCAAGTGATGTAAGTCTTCCTTTTAATATCAATCCCGGTTTTAGTGTTTTAGTTCCAATTAATTTTATTTCTGATGCCTCTTTAGGAGATAAAAATGCTACTCTAGAAATAACCCATTCGGGGAACAATTCTCCCAATTTAATAGAACTATCAGCAGAACTCACTGATGCCTATGTTCCTGTGGTAAGAATCAATACAGGCGGAAATTCTGTTACTGCTACAGATAGTGGCCCTGATTGGGAGGCTAATCCAGCAGGTGATGGCGGCATAGGAGAATCTTTTGTTGTTGATAATGGTGGTGGTACATTTTCAATTGGTAGTATAGATTATACTGCAAGAGACATTTCAATTCCAGATTATATAGATCAAACCACGTATGAGGCTATCATGGTTTCCCAAAAAAACCCAACCGATTCCTCTAGCAATATGATTTACCATATATCTGTTCCTAATGGTGATTATATTGTCAACTATTATGGAGCCAATTTATATAATGGTACTTCCCTTCCAGGTCAAAGAGTTTTTAGTGTTAATATGGAAGACGAACGAAGAATTGACCATTTAGATTTATCTGATCGATTTGGGAATGAAGTTGCAGGAATGATTCAACATAATGTAACTGTAACAGACAATACTTTAGATTTAGAATTTATAAGGGAAATTGAAGCTCCAGCTGTAAATGCTATTGAGATTTTAGGTCTTCAATATCCTGAAATTGAAGTAGATCCAATTGAAGATATTATAAGTTATGATGGAGACTATCTGGATTTTACAGTTGTTGCAAGTGGTGGGAATCCTGCTGATAATTTTACCTATTCCATTTCTGGACAACCAGATGGCATTATTATCGAACCAACCAATGGTTTGGTTTCAGGAACTATTCAGTCTTCTGCTGTAATTGGTGGACCGAATAATGATGGTGTGCATATTGTGACTATTACAGTGTCTAAACCAGGAAGTCTGGACGTTTCAATCCAATTTACATGGACTGTTTTAGAAACTGCTTCAGTTCATGATACTTTTAAAAATAACATTTCTATTTTTCCGAATCCAGTAAAAGATAAGTTATTCATAAAAACAAGGAATGAACTTTCTTCGAATATAAAATCATTAAAATTTTATTCAATTGAAGGAAAGTTGGTTAAAGATGAAAAGGTAGAAACTATTAATGACAGAATAACTGTAGATATTTCAAAATTAAGATCTGCTTTTTATTTTATGACTATTACCTCTGATGATGCTCAACAAGCAACCTATAAAATTTTGGTGAAGTAAAATTATTTCAATACAACATCACTGTATTTGGCATTAACAACAATGGTTTTGTTACTATCGGTATTGCCAGAAGAAAAAGAAGTTATTGTAGATTTTGAAGTATTTTCTGAATGCTTTAAATGCGAACGATTGCCTTGATACTGCAAATTGAAATCTTTGTTACTTGGTAAATAAATCATAGCGTCACTATTTTCTATAACCAAAGTAAGGTTATTGAAAGTGTCATTTATTTTACCAATCTCAAAATCACCAAAACTTCCACTAATGTTGGCATTTCCAGCTAATTCTTTTAATATAAGATTAGACGAATTTGAATTTAACATCAGTTTATTAACGAATTGTAATTGAGCATTTTCTACAAAATTCAATTTTAGCTCACCTGAATTCCAATTGGTAATAATCACCGGTGAATAAGAAGCACTGATGGAAGTATCTCTTCCATCAATGCTATTTGCTATTAGTGTTGTATAAGCCAAATCGGCCTTTGCATTATGAATAACAGATGCAAATTTAAGCTCGCCATGACGCACATTCATTTTAAGTTTTGCCTTTTTAGGCATCTTAATTTTAATGGTTTTAATAACGTTGGTACGCTTTGTTTCATGAATTCTTTTTGCTCGTTCTTCATGCCTTTTTTCCATAGATCTAACCCTTTCCTCTTGACGCTCTACTATAACTTCATGACGTCTTTCTAGCTCTTCTTGTCTGGCTTCCATTCTTTTTTCCCTTTCTTCCATGCGTTGTTCAAACTCTTTACCAAATCGCTCACCATATTCTTCACCCCATTTTTCCATTTTTTTGGCCCAATCACCTTCTTCCAATCGTTTTGCGTACTCTTCTCCCCATTTTTCCATGTCCTTGGCATATTTTTCTCCAAACTTTTCTCCAAACTTCTCACCCCAAATTTCCATTTCTTTTGAGTATTTGTCAAAATCTGTTTTAGCGAACTCTTTAGCCCAGGTTTTCATTTTTTCCTGATATTCTTTGCCATATTTTTTTTCATATTCTTTACTCCATTTATCAAGATACTTTTCGCCATCTTTTTTGTAAGCATCAAAATCAAAATTTACACCTTCTATTCCTTCAGGAAGTTCTGGAAGTTCTGGCATCTCTGGCATTTCTGGCATCTCTGCCATTTCTGGTATCTCCGGCATTTCTGGCATCTCTGGCATTTCTGGCATCTCCGGAAAATCTGCCATTTCAAACTGAAAATCATGTAAGGCATCAAAAGCAAACTCGTTTGCGAAATTGAAATCCCAATCAAAAGATTCATGAGAGCCATGTGTTGCTATAGTAATATTATCTCCAGAACCTTCTATTTCTAGTTCCCAATTATCCAAAACTTTTTGAAGTTCTTCTTTAGTCAATTCGCTACTTTCTACATAGGCTTCTATCTCAACTAAATCCTTATTCCATGTATCAATTTCAATATTAGTGTAGTTAGTATTTAAGTTAATTACAGCTTCTTTATCTGCTTTTATAGATTGTGAAGCTTTCTCTAGTTTTTGTTGCGCATTTGCTATAAATACCAACATAAATGCTAGAATAAGTGATATATAATTATACTGTTTCATTTTTTGATTAATTTTTAATGTGTTATAATTGTGACTCTTCATAGGTGCTTTCAGAATTATTAAATTCATTCAATTTATCTCTTAAGCGATACAATAGGTTTAAACGAAATTTAAGATTGTCTATTAGTGCATTTACAGTAAGCTCATTAGGTCCAGACTCAATGAGTTCTTTAGACAGACGGTTATATTCATTGTTCAGTTCTTCAAGTTTTGACAAATAACCATCAAAAAGCTCTTTACTTTCTGGTGTAACCTTCATTTTTGACAACTCATAGTTAATACTAGCTAAATAGTAATCTTCAACCTTTTTCATTTGTGGTGATACATCTTTAAGAGTTTTGGTTTCGACTACAACTGGTTTATCTTCAGGAATTACTTCAGTGACACTTGGTTTAAAAAGTTTATAGCCTCCAAAAGTTAATCCGAATAATAGAACTATTGTTGCTGCAACGTTCAGAAAAGTGAATTTGCTTTTGGTTTTAGACAATGGAAGTTCCTTATCCAGTTTTTTCAAAAATCTAGTTTCGTGCCCTTTGGGCATATCCATTTTTTCTAATTGCTTGCTTTGTTTTACTAAATCTCTAATATCCTGTGCCATCTTTCTCCAGTGTTAAAAGTTTTTGCAATTTTACTTTACCTCTTGATAATTGTGTACGAGATGTAACTTCGGAGATGTCCAATATTTCAGAAATCTCCTGATGGTCATATCCTTCAATTAAATAAAGTGTTATGACGTACTTGTACTTATCTGGCAATTTGTTTATTGCTTCTTTTACTTCGTCTATTGTAATAGTATCTTCAACCAACCATTTGTCATTATCAGTATCTACAACTTTTAGATGCCTTTCTTCAAGGTCAACCAATTGTTGTTTTTTAGATTTTAAAAAATCTATACATTTATTAATAACAATACGTTTTAGCCAAGCTCCAAAAGTAACTTCGTTTTTAAACTGATGAAGTTTGGAAAATGCCTTTATAAAAGCATCTTGCAGTACATCTTCTGCATCCATATCATCTTTTACAAACCGTTTGGCGACAATATACATACCATTGCAGTACTGGTTGTATAACTGCATTTGTGCCTTACGGTTATTTTGTTTGCATTTTTCAATAATATCTACTTGAAACATGCTCAATTTACTTTTGGTTTTTAGCTAGTTCAATTTAAAAGACGAGATAATTTTTAATGTGTTGCAAAAAGATACATATTTTTTGTAGTATGTAAGATGTAAAATAAATTTTCGTTAGTATTATAACAGAATTTACTTTTAAAGTATCTTTATAATCTAAATGTCAATGACAAATGGTAAATAAATTTTTAAAATGGTTATTGCTTTTTTTGGTAGTGGTAGCCATAGGTCTGTTTTGTTATTCTTATTTAAACGATGGTTTGTTTAAAAAACCTTTAAGTCCCAAAGATACGGTTGAGTTTAAATTAAACGACCTAGAGCTGGAAGTGTTCTACAACAGACCTTCAAAACGCGGACGGGAAATTTTTGGTGCTTTAGTACCTTATAATGAAGTTTGGCGAACGGGTGCTAACGAAGCCACAACATTTGAAACCAATAAAAATCTAAAAATAGGAGTAGATTCTCTTAAAGCAGGAATCTATACACTTTGGACCATACCAAATGACACTGCATGGAATGTAATTTTTAATTCAAAACAGTATCCTTGGGGTGTGGATCATGAAACATTAAAACCCTTGAGAGAGCCTGAATTTGATGTTATTAATCTATCTGTTCCTGTTGAGAAATTGAATAATAGAGTAGAACAGTTTACAATATCTTTTGATAACTCCACTGATAATTTATCCTTAACAATGGCATGGGATGACACAAAAATTTCAGTTCCCTTAAAATAATTTTGGCTAAAGAAAATAAACATAAAAAAGCAATAGAAGAAAAAGATGGAATTTCTCAAACAGAAATTGTGAACAGTTCTTTGGCTTATAAAATTCAAAAAAAAAGGAAGTCCTTTCCTGGTGCTCAAAAACTCATCAAAGGTATTTTTAAAAACGACGTTACTGCATTAAGTCAAGCTATAACTTTAGTAGAAAGTAGTAATGCAATTCATCTAGAAAAGGCTAATACTATCATCAAAGCTTGTATACCAAAAGCCAATCAATCCATTCGTATTGGAATAACCGGAGTTCCTGGCGTTGGAAAAAGTACTTTCATAGAAGTTTTTGGTAAGCACCTTACATCTTTAGGCAAAAAAGTTGCTGTACTTGCCATAGACCCTAGCAGCTCCTTAACTAAAGGCAGTATTCTGGGTGATAAAACAAGAATGGAAGCTCTAGTTAGGGATTCTAATGCATTTATTAGGCCTTCTGCTTCTGGAGAATCTTTAGGAGGTGTAGCTAGAAAAACCCGTGAAACCATTATTCTTTGCGAAGCAGCAGGATTTGATACTATAATCATTGAAACTGTTGGTGTTGGCCAGAGTGAAATTGCTGTAAGCAGTATGGTCGATTTTTTTCTACTTTTAAAACTTGCTGGTGCAGGCGACGAACTTCAAGGCATTAAACGAGGCATTATAGAAATGGCAGATGCCATAGTGATTAATAAAACTGATGGCGAAAATATTAAACAAGCCAATATTGCTAAAATAGAATTCAGCCGTGCGTTGCATTTATATCCTGAAAAAGAATCTTCTTGGAAGCCTAAAGTTTTAACCTGCAGTGCTCTCAAAAATGAAGGTATTGAAGATATTTGGAAAATGGTTTCTGAATACAAAAATACTACTGAATCAAATAATCATTGGGATACAAAGCGTAACCAACAAAACAAATATTGGCTAATTCAGACTATAGAAAATCAATTACAGGAAAACTTCTTCAATAGTAATAAGATAAAAAAAGAATTGAAGCTACAACTTCAACTCATTGAGCAACAAAAAACAACACCATTCGCTGCAGCCGAGTATTTATTAAAACTTTAATTTTCTTGGTTTGGAAAACAAAAAAGCTATAAAAAATTTTCTTTATACCATTTCACTTGACTTTCTACACTTTCAATTAAGGTAGTTTGTGGATTGTAATTAAGTAACTTTCTTGCTTTATCAATATTAGCCTTAGTACGTAATTGATCTCCTGCTCGTTTGGCAATCACATTAATATTAATCTTTTTGCCCAATACTTTTTCTACTGCGTTGATACCTTCTTGCGTAGTATGTTCAACTTCTGTTCCCAGATTTATAATTTCTCCATCAACACTATTTTCATTTCCAACAACACTTACAACACCATCTACAATATCTCCTACATAAGTAAAACTCCTCAAGTGCTTATCACTTCCTTCATACAAAGGGAAAGCTTCATTATTAAAACCGCAGGCTATTAATTTTGTGTACATTTTTTCAGGTCGTTCTCTGGGTCCAATTACAGAATATAATCTCAATGAACAAGATTTTAATTGTTTTTCCCTGCTTTTCTGAAGTGTTAATTGCTCGGCAGCCAATTTTGTAACACCATAATATGAAGCAGGTTTTGGAGCAACATTTTCTGGATAAGTGGCTTCCAAGCCATAAATTGAAGATGTCCCTATATTCACAAAAAGCTTCAAATTCTTACATTGCATAGCATAATCTATAAGATTTTTTGTTGCAATAATATTATTACTAAAATAATCTTCAAAGGTTGATGTTGATGAAATACCAGGTTGAGCAGCAAAATGGAAAATATAGTCAATGTCATTTGGCAAAAAGGCTTTTAAATCATTATCTCTTAAATCTTTAGCTAAAAAAGAAACACCTTTGTCCAAAAGCGCTTTTTGGTTCAATTCTTTAAGTTCCAAACTATAATAAGATGAGAAATTATCCAACCCAATAACTTCATGTCCCAGGTTTTGTAGACGTTCAGCTGTATGTGATCCAATAAAACCTGCTGCTCCAGTAACTAATATTTTCATATAAATAATATCTTGTACAAAGAAACATTATTTTTTTAAATTTCCTGTTTTCTAAAAAAGAATACATTTGTAAAACTAACTACTAATCGATGAGTTACCAATTTACTATTGTAGTTCCTGTATATAATGAAGAGGACAACTTAATGCGTGTTGAAAAAGAACTACTAGCCTACACTAAAATTGCAATTAGAAAGACCAAAATTCTATTTGTAAATGATGGCTCTAAAGATAAAAGTCAAGATTTAATTGAATCCATTTGTCAAAAAAGTCCTGATTTCAACTATATAAGTTTTAAAGAAAACAGAGGTTTAAGTGCTGCCATTAAAGCTGGATTTGACCATGTTGATACCGAATTGGTTGGTTATATAGATTCAGATTTGCAAACTTCACCAAACGATTTTAATCTATTGTTAGAACACATTGATGAATACGATTTGGTTACAGGTGTTCGGTCCAACAGAAAAGATTCGTTTACAAAAAATATGTCTTCAAAAATTGCCAATGGAATTCGCAGAAGTTTTACTCATGATGGTATGGACGACACTGGTTGCCCATTAAAAGTCATTAAAACAGAATATGCTAAAAGAATTCCAATGTTTAAAGGACTTCATCGTTTTTTGCCAGCAATGATTTTACTTCAACATGGAAAAATAAAACAAATTCCTGTGCAACACTTTCCAAGAATGGCTGGAGAAGCAAAATTTGGATTATGGAATAGATTGCTAGGACCTTTAACAGACTGTTTTGCTTATTTGTGGATGAAGAAAAAATATATTAATTACGAAGTAAGCAAAAAAGGTTAATGAGCGATTGGATTGTATACGGTATTGGTTTCCTTGCGCAGCTATTATTTTCATCAAGATTAGTAGTACAATGGGTGACTTCAGAAAAAAATAGACGTGTTGTTACCCCTTCGCTTTTTTGGGTGTTGAGTTTAATAGCCTCATTCCTTCTTTTTATTTATGGTTATTTACGATTGGATTTTGCAATTATGTTAGGTCAGGCACTTACTTACTTTATTTACATAAGAAATCTGCAATTACAAAATCAGTGGCAAAAAATTCCTTCCATTTTACAATGGTTTTTGTTATTAGTTCCAACTTTTATCGTTATATATTATTTTAACAATAATAGAATTGATGCCATGTTGCTTTTTAAAAACGAAGATATCCCGATTTGGTTGTTAATTTTAGGCATTGTATCGCAAGTGGTATTTACATTTCGCTTTATCTATCAATGGATTTATTCTGAAAGACATAGTAAGTCTGTATTGCCATTTGGGTTTTGGCTATTAAGTTTAATTGGTTCTTTATTAATTTTGGCCTATGCCATAATTAGAAGAGATCCTGTTCTGTTTTTAGGACATATCCTAGGTGCTACAATTTATGTTAGAAATTTAATGTTACTCCGAAAAGTTGATGCTTAAAACTTTAGAAAGATATCCGATTTTATCTATCTGTTTCATAGTGGCAATTATGTTATTACCTAACATTGATGCCTTAAGTGTATCTATAATGGAGGCCAGGAATTATATTACAGCAAGAGAGATGATTATAGATGGAAATTGGCTACTAACCACTATGAATGGCGAAGCACGCTATGAAAAACCGCCTTTGCCAACATGGTTTGCAGCTCTATCTGGTATTATTTTTGGCTTAAAAAGTTTATTTGGGTTACGATTACCTGCTGTAATCATGATTATGATTATTGGCTGTTTTGTCTATAAATTATCCAATAAAATTCTGGATAACGTTTCACAAAGTTTTTTTAATGCGCTTATTGTTATATCATCATTTTATGTTATTGGAATTATCATAGAAGCACCTTGGGATATTTTTACCCATGGGTTTATGCTTATTGCTATTTATTACTTATATGACTTTTTTGAAAACAAAAACAGTCAAATCAAATCTGCCATACTATCTGGTTTTTTTATTGGATTATCCTTTATGTGCAAAGGTCCTATTTCAATGTACGCTTTATTACTCCCGTTTTTATTTGCTTATGGCCTTACCTATAAATACAAGCATATTAAACGTAATCTGCCTT
>DATGBV010000354.1:0-7345 GCA_035312485.1 Flavobacteriaceae bacterium
AAAGCAGATGTTGAGAAATATTTAAAATCGGCAAACCTTGAAGAGTTAATGCGTATTAAAGATGGAGATCAAACGGTTAATTTCTATGTAAAAAGTGGAAAAGATGAAAACCATGTAAAGGAACTTTTAATGTTCGTTAACGGCTTAAAAGAGCTTACTAAAGATCAAGATATTACCATAAATGGAGAAAAGAGAGAGATAGAAACAGTGCTTTTGTCTTTAACAGGAGATATAGATTTAAGACAAGTATCTAAACTTACCAATAAAATGAATGTACCAGGTGGTAAGCAATTAGAAAAAGCTGGAAAAAAGTAATAATAGTATTCTAATTCTTGAAAATGAAAAAAATATCAATCATAAACACTGTTATGTTTATCATTATGGTCGCAACTCTAGTGAGTTGTGACCATAGTGCTTCACTACAAAGTTATTTTGTAGCAAATCAGGAAACGCCAAATTTCATTTCGGTAGACCTTCCTGTAAGTTTTGTAAAGTTGGATGAAACAACTCTAACAGAAACTCAAAAAGAGGCATACGAATCTATGGACAAGCTCAATATGCTTGGATACCAATTAACAGAAGATAACCAAGAAGAATATCAATTAGAGCTGCAGAAAGTTCAAACCATCCTTAAAGATGAAAAGTACCAGGAGCTTTTTAGAGCAGGTAATTCAAAAGATGGTAAAGTGGTTGTTAAATATATTGGAACAGATACTACTATAGATGAGCTGATACTATTTGGAAATATGAACGACAGAGGATTTGCAATTGTAAGAGTTTTAGGTAATCATATGGAACCAGCAAAAATAATGTCGCTTTCAGATCAGATTCAGAATATAAATTCTGATGAAAATAGTGTTGGCGAATTCATGAATTTTTTCAAATAATCTTTGAAGTTAAATATAAAAAAAAGGCTTGCATTATTGTTAGCCTTTTTTTTATTTAGAATCTTTATTGTCATCAATTGTATCGTCTTTGTGATGCAAGATGATATTTACAATTATTGCAAGAAAGCCTAAAACCAGAATGGCAGCAATCATAAAATTATCAAGTATGCCTAAAACTCCAGAGACACAAAATCCCAGAGCCACGAAGAAACATAGAAATAGTGATTGTTTATTGCTTAACATAAAAAACTAAATACCTGTATAATTATTGGGTGTAATTGCTTTTAACTCTTCTTTTATTTCTTTAGAAACATCTAAAGTATCAATAAAATTTGAAATGGATTGTTGTGTAATTTTTTCGTTGGTACGCGTTAAGCCTTTTAAAGCTTCATAAGGGTTTTTATAACCTTCACGACGCAATATGGTTTGAATAGCTTCGGCTACCACTGCCCAGTTGTTTTCTAGGTCTTCAGCAAATTTACTTTCATTTAAAAGTAGTTTGTTCAATCCTTTTAAAGTAGATTTAAAACCAATAACAGTATGGCCAAAAGGTACACCAACGTTACGTAAAACTGTACTATCCGTTAGATCGCGTTGTAATCTAGAAATAGGAAGCTTGGCAGATAAATGCTCAAAAACAGCATTTGCAATTCCTAAATTCCCTTCAGAGTTTTCAAAATCTATGGGATTTACCTTATGTGGCATTGCTGAACTTCCAACTTCACCTTTTTTAATTTTTTGTTTGAAATAATCCATAGACACATAAGTCCAAATATCTCTGTCCAGATCTAATACTATGGTATTTATTCGTTTTAAAGTATCAAACAAGGCAGCCATGTGGTCGTAATGCTCAATTTGAGTTGTAGGGAACGAGTGTTGTAAACCTAATCTTTCTTGTACAAATTGACTTCCAAAAGCTTTCCAGTCAATTTCTGGATAAGCAACGTTGTGTGCATTAAAATTTCCTGTTGCACCACCAAATTTTGCTGCACTTGGTATATCATTTAATAAATTAAACTGTTCCTCTAGTCTAACTACAAAAACTTCAATTTCTTTTCCTAAACGTGTTGGAGAAGCAGGTTGACCATGAGTTCTGGCCAACATAGGAATAGTTGACCATTCTTCGGAAAGCGCTTTTAATTTTTCAAGTAATGCGAAATATTCTGGAACATAAACATCATTCATAGCTTCTTTAATACTTAAAGGAATAGCTGTATTGTTGATGTCTTGTGAAGTCAAACCAAAATGAATAAACTCCTTATAGTCAGATAAGTTTAAAGCGTCAAATTTTTCTTTTATAAAATATTCAACAGCCTTAACATCATGATTGGTTATCTTTTCTATGTCTTTTATGGCAATGGCATCATCTAATGTAAAATTTTCATAGATTGCTCGTAAATCATCCAAACTACTTTTGTTGACACTTTTAAGTTGAGGTAATGGGATTTCACAAAGCGCAATAAAATATTCAATTTCTACTAAAACCCGATACTTTATAAGTGCTTCTTCTGAAAAATATTTAGATAGATTTTCTACTTTATTTCTATATCGACCATCAATGGGAGAAATAGCATTTAGTATGGACAAAGACATAAATTGTATTGTTTTTTGAAGTTGCAAAGATAATTAATTCAGCAAAGAAAAGAGACTTTAAAAATACTTATATTCGTAGTTAAATTAAATATAATGAAGAAAATTGCGCTATTAATCACTATACTCTCAATTCAAAGCATTGTTGCTCAAGTTTACAAGAAATCTGAACCCTTTGTACATACATATTCAATTGTTGCCAGAGATTCCGTTACTGGAGAAATGGGTGTTGCTGTGCAATCTCATTGGTTTAGTGTTGGTAGTATTGTTACGTATGGAGAGGCAGGTGTTGGTGTTGTTGCAACACAGTCGTTGGTTAATCAAAGTTATGGTCCAAAAGGACTGTCATTGATGAAGCAAGGTTTGTCTCCTCAAGCAGCATTGGACCTTTTGCTTAAAAAGGATGAAGGTGAAATGTATAGACAAGTTGCATTTTTAAATGTAAAGGGAGAAGTCGCAACACATACAGGAGAATTGTGCATTGATGAAGCTGGTCATAGGCAAGGTAAGAATTTTTCTGTTCAAGCTAACATGATGCTTAAGAATACAGTTTGGGATGCTATGGCTAATGCTTTTGAAAAAACTACAGGAAGCTTAAGTACTCGTATGGTAGCAGCTTTAAAGGCTGCTGAAGCCGAAAAAGGAGATATTAGAGGAAAGCAATCTGCTGCAATATTGATAGTAAAAGGAGAGGCTTCTGGAAATTCTTGGGAAGATGTTGTTATGGACCTTCGTGTGGAAGATCATAAATATCCTTTGTATGAATTAGAGCGTCTTGTAAAAGTCCATGAAGCATATGACTATATGAACAAAGGAGACCTAGCAATGGAACATGGAGATTCTGCGGAGGCAGAGCGTATGTACCTGAAAGCACAAAACTTAATTGACTATAAGATTGAAATGAAATATTGGTATGCTATCAACTTACTGAATAATAAAGAATATTACAGAGGGCGAACTATATTAAGCTCTATTTTTAGAACAAACAGGAATTGGAAAACTTTAACTTCCAGACTAGTAAAAAGTAAACTTTTGAATATACCAGATGAAGAGTTGCAAAAAATTATGCGACTTTAATTTTCTTTAATACAAGTCTGGCTCTAGCTTTAAATCCAGCACTTTGATGAGAATAATCCTGCTGTAGAATTTGCTTTAATTCTGGATGAACCCAATCATATTCTTTACCTAAAAGGTATAATGTATTCATGGCATATGCTTTTGGTGCAATTTTTTCGTCGTTTATCATCCAGTCAAAACAAGCTTCAATAATTTGTTCTTTATGAAAGGCTTTCAAAGTATTCTTTATAGTTTTGTTTTGTTTAGAATTATATGCTTTAGCTAACATTTCACAAACTTTCGCCACTGGTCTTACAGCAGAATCCAAATGCACACTTTTTAAATTTTTCGTAAAAGTATCTAGATACGGAATCAAACCAAAAATATATTCGTTACAAACAAATTCAAAAACCCAGGCAGCACGACAAGAAATAGGATCATCAACCATGAATACAATGTCAATGAGTTTTGGTAACAAACTCATGTCATCTAAAATCATTTTAGCATGTTTCAAACGACTTTCACGAGAGGCGTCAACATAGTTTAAGGTTTCATATAATTGGTCTTTGGTCATCGGATAATTTTAGTAAATTTATTTTTTAAAAATAGACATAAATGAAAATTTTAAAAAGAATAGGCTGGTTTTTATTAATCCTTCTTATAATTGCTCAATTTTTCAGACCAGAAAAAAATCAAGGCGATATAGGTTCTGTTTCAGCATTTATAGAAGAAACGAATCCACCTGATAATGTTCATTTAGTCTTAAAAGAAACCTGTTTTGACTGTCACAGCAATGTTACAAGTTATCCTTGGTATTACAACATAACACCAGTAAACTATTGGATGGCAGGCCATATTGACCACGGAAAAGAACATTTTAATGTTTCTAATTGGAAAGATAATTCGGTAAAACGAAAAGACCACAAGTTTGAAGAATTAATTGAAATGGTTGAAAAAAAAGAAATGCCTTTACCTTCTTACACATGGACTCATACAGAGGCTAAACTTTCTGATGAACAAATAAAATCTGTAATAGATTGGGCAAAACAAGTTAGATTAAATTATGGATTGGCTCAAAAGCCAGAATAATAAATGAAGCAACTATTAATTATTGGTTTTGTTTGGCCAGAACCTAAATCTTCGGCGGCTGGTAGCAGAATGATGCAATTAATTTATGCATTTAAAAATGCTGATTATCACATAACATTTGCGAGTCCTTGCCAGAAAAGCGAAAATGCATTTGACCTTACCAAAGTTCATGTAAATCAAATAGAAATAGAACTTAACAGTTCAAGTTTTGATGTTTTTATTAAAGAGCTCAAACCATCAATCGTTATGTTTGATCGCTTTACAATGGAAGAACAATTTGGTTGGCGTGTAGCAGAACATTGTCCTGATGCTTTGCGAATTTTAGACACCGAAGATTTACACGGTTTACGTAAAGGAAGACAGCAAGCCTTTAAAGACAAGCAGCCATTTGATAAAGTATACCTGTTCAACGACTTTTCTAAACGTGAAATAGCAAGTATTTATAGAAGCGATTTAAGTCTTATTATTTCTGAAGCAGAAATGAAAATACTTGAAACAGATTTTAAAGCAAATCAACAACTATTACACTATTTACCATTTATGTTGGAAGAAGTATCTGATGAAGAAAAAAATAAATTTCCGAAATTCGAAAATCGCAAACATTTTATAACCATTGGCAATTTTTTACATGAGCCTAATTATAATTCGGTGTTGTATTTAAAAGAAACCATTTGGCCTTTATTAAAGAAAAAATTGCCAGAGGCAGAATTGCATATTTATGGAGCTTATGCTTCTCAAAAAGTGAATCAGCTGCATAATGAAAAAGATGGATTTTTAATTAAAGGCTATGTGGTAGATGTGAATCAAGTTATGCAAAACGCTAAAGTATGTCTAGCGCCTTTACGCTTTGGTGCAGGTCTTAAAGGAAAACTCATAGATGCCATGCAAAATGGTACACCTTGTGTTACGACTACTGTTGGAGCAGAAGGTATGTTCGGTAATCTTGAACCTAATGGTTTTGTAGAAGATTCAACTGAAGCATTTGTTGAAAAAGCTGTGACTTTATATACAAATAAAACTATATGGAAAGAAAAGCAAACCAATGGTTTTATTATTATTAATAAACGATTAAATAAAAAATATTTAGAACCTAATTTTATTAAAACAGTTGAAGAGTTAAAAACCAATTTACAAACACATCGACTTGAAAATTTCACTGGACAAATGCTACAATATCATACATTGCAAAGCACCAAGTTTATGAGTAGATGGATTGAAGAAAAAAATAAATCATGAAAACATTTAAGCACTTTATTTTAGTTAGTATTTCAATTGTAATTGTACAATCGTGCAAAGTAAAATCAGAATTACCAGATCCTTTACAAGCAGGATGGAAAGGCAAAAAAGTATGCAAGGTACTTGAAGATAATGATAAAGTTCGGGTTTTAAAATGCACATTTCCGCCAGGAGTAGGTCACGAAAAACATCGACACCAACCACACTTTGGTTATACGTTGGCAGGAAGTAAATTTAAAATGATAGACAAAAACGGAACAAAAGAACTTGATGTTCCAACCGGATATCATTTTTATAAAGATAGCATTACAGTGCACAAAGCTGTTAATATTGGTGATAGTACTGCTGTTTTTTTAATTATTGAACCTAAATAGATTTCAATTAGGTTTTTTTGATTAATCGTTTTATCTTTAAAGAGCTAACAACCAATAATTTATTTAATGAAAACCAATCAAACTTGGTCCAGAAGACGGTTTAGTAAAGCTGTTATTTCTGCACAACTCCTTTTGGCTTCAGGAGCTTTAACACTTCCTTTGGCATGCGCAAAAACTAATAAAACGGAGAACGATTCTGTTTTAGATAATTCACAACAAGAAACCTTAAAATTTGCAATGGATGAGGTTATTCCTGCAAATGATAAAATGCCTTCAGCATCACAAGTTGGTGGTGTTACTTATATTCTGGAAATAATTGAAGAACTACCAGATTTATTGACTTTGTTTGAAGGTCTGATTGCCCAACTGGATGAAATGAGTGATTATAATTTTTCAAAGATTGATAAATCAGAACGAATAGCTATACTAAAAACATTAGAAGAGAATAAACCAGAATTATTTAAGGTTTTAAAAGACTTCACTTACGAAAGTTATTACACCAATGAGACGGTTTATAAGCTAATTGGATAGATAAATATGCAGCGTATTTTGAAAACCGAAAAGCTGAAGGTGATAAAGTAACCAATGAAGTTTGGGAAACCGTAAAAAATGCAGATAATTCTAAAATTAATATAGAAGATTATATAGGTGTTTACAAAGACGCTTGGTTTGGTAATATCGAGGTTTTTATGAATGGTGACCAACTCTGGATAAAATCGCATAGATCTCCAAAACTCAATGGTGCTATGTATTATTACCAAGCCAATACCTTTGCCATAAAATGGGAATATCAAGACATGAATGCTGATGCCTTTGCCATGTTTAGTTTAGACGAACACGGAAAAGCAAACAGTATTAAAATGAAAGGCATCTCTCCAAACATTGATTTTAGTTTCGATTTTCATGATCTGGACTTGAAACGTATAGTGAAGGAGTAGTTTTCCATGTGATGAGTAAAGAAATGTATTATAACTTGTTGTAATGCGTTATATCATAATCGGCAATGGGTAATTTTTATCGTTTTCAATCTTAAAATCTCCAGGAAAGTCTTGTAATGCAAGTGTACAAATTGAAATAAAAAATCTATCAATTTCATTCATTACATTTAAACAA
>DATGBV010000355.1:0-4977 GCA_035312485.1 Flavobacteriaceae bacterium
GCGGAAATTGGTTTTTTAGGAATCCACTTTTCCATGACAATCATGTCGTCATCAAAATGGGTTGTAAGTTCGGGTATTATCGTTTTTACTATACCAGATTGTTTAATAATTAATATTCTGTCTTCGCCTCTGAATTCACCAACCAACTCACCTCTACCATCAACATTTAACCGCTGTACAGCATCATCAAACCATATTTTACGTGGCTTTAAGGTTGAAACACCTTTTTCTTTTAATTCAACTCGCTTTATTGAATTCTTCGTAACTAGGTTACCTTTAGAATTTCGTCCTTTAATATTAATTTCTGCAAAGTCTAAATCCCATTTTAATTTTTTGATTTTACCAACTTGCCGCAACATAATGGTCACAACTTCTGCTTCGCCATTTGGATTAGCAGAAAAGTACCAAACAACAGTTCCTTTACTTTCGTTTGTAAGGTCATATTCTCTATCGCGAGTCACACTCGTTACTGCAAAACGTTTTACGTATGAAGGTCCACGACTGCCATCACGATAAATCATGTTATAGATTGTGCGTTTGTCTTTCTTTTTAAATACTGCAACATGAATAATATTCTTTCCTATAAACGTTTTTGAATCAACTTTTGTGACCATCATTTTACCTTCTTTGGTAAAAACAATAATATCGTCTATATCACTGCAATCGCACACATATTCATCACGTCTTAATGAAGTCCCAACAAAACCTTCTACTCTATTAACATAGAGTTTTGTGTTTCTAATAACTACTTTTGTTGCATCAACATCATCAAAAACCCTAATTTCGGTTTTACGCTCACGACCTCTTCCATAATCCTTTTTTAAACGTGTGAAATAGTTAATTGCATATTCTATTAAATTGGCTAAATGATGCTTAATCTGTTCTATTTGTTCTTCAAGAGCAGCAATCTTTTGTTGTGCTTTATCGATATCAAATTTAGAAATACGCTTAATTCTTATTTCAGTCAGCCTTACAATATCATCTTCGGTAACTGCTCTTTTTAAATGTTTTACAAAAGGTTGTAATCCTTTATCAATAGCTTGAATAACACCTTCCCACGTTTCTTCTTCTTCAATATCGCGATAGATTCTATTTTCTATGAAAATACGTTCGAGAGATGCAAAATGCCATTGTTCTTCTAACTCTCCAAGTTTGATCTCTAGATCACTTTTTAAAAGCTCTACAGTATTATCTGTTGAACGACGTAACATTTCGGTAACTCCAATAAACAATGGCTTGTTATCTTCTATAACACAACCTAAAGGTGAAATAGAGTTTTCACAATTTGTAAAGGCATACAATGCATCAATGGTTTTATCTGGTGATAATCCTGAAGGCAGATGTATTAAAATTTCAACTTCTGCTGCAGTATTATCTTCAATCTTCTTAATCTTTATTTTGCCCTTATCGTTAGCCTTTAAAATAGAATCAATTAATGAAGAAGTTGTTGTACCATAAGGAATTTCGGTAATGACTAAAGTGTTTTTATCAAGTTGTGAAATTTTAGCTCTTATTCTAACACGTCCTCCTCTATTACCATCGTTGTAATTTGTGAAATCGGCAATTCCTGCCGTTGGAAAATCCGGTAGAATTGTAAAACGTTTTCCTTTTAAATGTTTTATTGAAGCATCTATCAATTCAATAAAATTATGAGGTAAAATCCGTGTAGATAACCCTACTGCGATACCTTCTGCACCTTGTGCCAATAACAATGGAAACATAACAGGCAAGTTCACAGGCTCTTTACGACGACCATCGTAAGAGGCTTGCCATTCTGTTATTTTAGGATTGTAAACAACATCCAGAGCAAATTTTGATAATCGTGCTTCAATATAGCGCGACGCTGCAGCACTGTCACCTGTAAGTATGTTTCCCCAGTTTCCTTGAGTATCTATTAATATATCTTTTTGCCCTATTTGAACCATAGCATCTGCTATGCTTGCATCTCCGTGTGGATGATACTGCATAGTATGACCTACAATATTGGCAACTTTGTTATAACGACCATCATCCAAATCTTTCATTGAATGCATAATACGACGTTGTACGGGCTTAAAACCATCTTCAATAGCAGGTACGGCTCGTTCTAAAATAACATAAGAGGCATAATCTAAAAACCAATCTTTATACATACCTGTTACTCTGGTAATGGTTTCTTGGCTTTCGTTTTGCTCGTTATTTAAATTGTCATCTTTCTCAATCATACATTATCCTTTTTTCTATTCTCTTTTATCATCTTTCTTAAAGACTGCTTAATGTATTTACGTTTCTTTCTTTGCACCAAAGTAACATTAAAACTGGATTTATGTACTTTACCATGCCTATCTTTTATGTGAAGAACAAGTTCCTTAAAAAGGATATAATTATAAAATCTAAATGAAACGAGTTTATTTTTTTCAAATTCAACTTTGTGCTCTCTATAATTAAAATATTCTGATAACAAAAGACCCTTATTAATAACCACTACTTTAACACCATCACTATCATATTCAAAAAACCTACTTATTCTGTGAACAATAAATGAAAGTATTATAAACCCAAAAAGCATTGATAGCAATAGCATTGTTGGGTTTTTGGTTACTTCTTTAAACGCATGAAAAATTGTTGTGAGTACTATTGCCAATAAAACCAAAACAAAGTAAACCGAAATGATAATATTTTTTACTTTACCGTTGTTAGTTCTCATTGGATTCCTTTACTAAATCTAATTCAACTTTAAGGTTATTAATAATAAATTCCTGGCGACTTGGTGTGTTTTTACCCATGTAAAACTGCAGCAATTCTTCTATTGACATATCTTTATCGAGCATAACTGGATCCAAGCGAATATTATCTCCAATAAAATGTTTGAACTCATCAGGAGAAATTTCTCCCAAACCTTTAAAACGGGTAATTTCTGGTTTTGGTTTCAATTTTTCTATGGCATCTATACGCTCTTGCTCTGAATAACAGTAAATAGTCTCTTTTTTATTTCTTACTCTAAATAATGGTGTTTGCAAAATATACAAATGCCCTTCCTTTATTAATTCTGGAAAAAACTGTAAAAAGAATGTGATTAAAAGTAATCGAATATGCATACCATCTACATCTGCATCTGTTGCAATTACAATGTTATTATAACGAAGATCTTCAATACTTTCTTCAATATTCAAAGCAGCTTGTAATAGGTTAAACTCTTCGTTCTCATAAACAATTTTTTTGCTCATACCATAAGAATTCAAAGGTTTTCCTCGTAAACTAAATACCGCTTGTGTATTTACATTTCTTGATTTTGTAATACTTCCCGATGCTGAATCACCCTCTGTTATAAACAATGTGCTTTCTAATCGATTATCTTTTTTCAAATCTCCAAAATGAACTCTACAATCGCGCAATTTTTTATTATGTAAACTTGCCTTTTTAGCACGTTCTTTAGCTAATTTTCTTATACCTGAAAGTTCTTTACGCTCTCTTTCAGCCTGAAGAATCTTTCGTTGTATTTTTTCAGCCGCATCTGGGTTCTTATGTAAATAATTATCGAGATGTGTTTTTAAAAAGTCATTTACATAAGTTCTTACAGTTGGCAAACCTCCTCCCATTTCTGTTGAACCTAATTTTGTTTTTGTTTGACTTTCAAAAACGGGTTCCATGACTTTTATCGAAACAGCAGAAACAATAGATTTTCTAACATCTGATGCATCATAATTCTTCCCGAAGTAATCTCTAATTGTTTTTACTAAAGCTTCTCTAAAAGCTGACAGATGTGTTCCTCCTTGTGTTGTATTTTGTCCATTTACAAACGAGTGGTATTCTTCACTATACTGTGTCTTACTATGAGTTATTGCAACTTCTATGTCTTCACCTTTCAAATGAATAATGGGATAAGACATATCAGACGCATTAATATTTTCCTGCAATAAATCCTTTAAGCCATTCTCACTATAGAACTTTTCGCCATTAAACAATATGGTCAATCCAGGATTGAGATAAACGTAATTTTTAAGCATTCGTTCAACATACTCATTCCTGAATTTGTAATGCTTAAAGATTCCTTCGTCTGGTATAAAAGTTACCTTTGTCCCTTTTCGTCTGGATGTATCGTCTAAAAGTTCTTCATCAACCAGATTACCTAATTCAAATTCAGCAGAAGCAGACTTACCATCTCGTGTAGATTCTACTCTAAAATAAGATGACAGTGCATTAACGGCTTTTGTGCCAACTCCATTTAATCCAACCGACTTTTTAAATGCTCTTGAATCATACTTTCCACCTGTGTTCATTTTTGAAACCACATCTACAACCTTCCCAAGTGGAATACCACGGCCATAATCCCTTACAATCACTTTATTGCTATGAATTGAAATCTCTATGGTCTTTCCAGCTCCCATAACATATTCGTCAATAGAATTGTCCAAAACTTCTTTAATGAGAATGTAAATACCATCATCTGGCGAAGATCCGTCACCCAATTTACCAATATACATACCTGGACGCATTCTGATATGCTCCTTCCAGTCAAGTGAACGTATATTGTCTTCGGTATAATTAGATTCTACAGCCATAGATTTTAAGAGGTTTTTAATGATAGGTTGCTAATATAATATAACGATAAATAATATAAAACAGCATAAACACAAAGTAATTAACAATAAAAAAGCCAATGTTGTTGAGAACATTGGCTTATTCAAATGTATTATATCATTTAAACATTAAACAAGAAATGCATTACATCACCATCCTTAACCACATAGTTCTTGCCTTCAACACGCATTTTTCCAGCTTCTTTTACTTTAGCCTCACTGCCATAAGCAACATAATCGCTATAAGCTATAACTTCTGCTCTGATAAAACCTTTTTCAAAATCGGTATGAATTACACCGGCAGCCTGAGGTGCAGACGCCCCGATATCTATAGTCCAGGCACGCACTTCTTTTACGCCCGCTGTAAAATAGGTTTGCTGATTTAATAATTTGTATGCAGATCGGATTAACTTAGCCG
>DATGBV010000356.1:0-7754 GCA_035312485.1 Flavobacteriaceae bacterium
CCTTTGATATTGATGCAAACGGAATTATTCACGTTACAGCAACAGATAAGGCAACGAACAAAACACAGGATATTAGAATTGAAGCATCTTCAGGATTAACAGAAGAAGAAATTGAAAAAATGAAAGCTGATGCTGAAGCTAATGCTGAAGCTGATAGATTGGCAAAAGAAAAAGCTGAAAAATTGAATGCAGCTGATGCCATGATTTTCCAAACCGAAAGTCAGCTTAAAGAATTTGGTGATAAATTATCAGATGATAAGAAAAAGCCAATTGAAGAAGCTCTTGAAGAATTGAAAAAAGCTTACGAAACTAAAGATGTGGCAATTATAGAACCAGCTTTAGAAAAAATAAACGAAGCTTGGAAAGTGGCTAGTGAAGAAATGTATAAAGCACAAGCCGAAGCACAACAAGCAGGAGCAGAGCCTAATGCAGATACTGCAAGCCAAAACGGACAAGGTACTGACGAAAGCAGTGATGTTGAAGATGTTGACTTCGAAGAAGTTAAGTAAGAAGAGAACTAATTTTGTTTACAAAATTAAGTGAATCACTTACCTTGAGCGAAGTCGAAAGGTCTCATTAATAAAACTAGAAGTCGGAAGACAGAAGTTATAAGTAAAAGCGTGATCATTTTGGTCACGCTTTTTATATTTTGTCATTCCGCACTAACGATGTGGAATCTAAAGTAGTATGCATGCATTCTAATTTGCTATATTTACCAAAACATCTTAAATAAATGCAAACCAAACTTACCGAACTTCTCAATATCAAATATCCAATTATACAAGCACCAATGTTTTTGGTTTCAAATGTGGCAATGGTTAAGGAAGCTATGAAAAGTGGCATCGCAGGTTGTATTCCAGCACTTAATTACAGAACTCTTGAAGAATTAAGAGCAGCGATTAAAGAATTAAAAGCTGCAAAAGTTGAAGGAGGTTCTTTTGGTTTTAATTTAATTGTTAACAAATCTAATATTAAATACAGAGGTCAACTTGAAGTTTTGTGTGAAGAAGGCTGTGATTTTATAATTACATCTTTAGGAAGCCCAGAGGAAACTATTAAACAATCACACAAAATTGGTATTAAAGTATTTTGTGATGTTGTAGATTTAAAATTTGCCAAAAAAGTTGAAGAATTAGCTGCTGACGCAGTCATTGCAGTGAATAATAAAGCTGGTGGACATCGTGGAGGAATGTCTCCTGAAGAATTAATTAAGTTACTAAAAGAGAACTGTAACATTCCAGTCATTTCAGCTGGTGGTGTTGGTTGTAAAGATGATGTTGAGGAAATGTTAGGTTATGGTGCTGATGGAGTTTCAGTTGGTAGTCCATTTATTGCTTCAACAGAAGCTAACGTCACTGATGAATACAAACAAGCTTGTGTAGATTATGGAGCTGAAGATATTGTAGTTACCGAACGTATTTCTGGAACACCATGCACTGTAATAAACACGCCTTATGTTCAAAAAATAGGTACAAAGGCAACATGGATTGAAAACCTTCTAAATAAAAACCGAAAGCTCAAAAAATGGGTCAAGATGATTCGCTTTTCAATTGGCATGAAAGCTACAGAAAAAGCCGCTTTAAAGGCAACTTATAAAACCGTTTGGGTTGCTGGACCAAGTATTGAGCATACTACAAAAATTCTACCTACCAGAGAGATTGTTAAAAAGTTGATATATTAACACATTTTATACTAATCAATTTATTTCTTTAAATTAGATGCTATAATCTAAATATATTATCATGGAACAAATTAATTGGCTCTCATTAATTATTGCAGCATTAACACCAGCTATTGTTGGTATGATTTACTATCATCCAAAACTTTTTGGTAATGTCTGGATGAAATCCATTGGCTTATCTGAAGAAGATTGTAAAAAACAAAACAAAGCTGTTATGTTTACAGTGTCACTTATCATGTCGTTTATTTTATCTTTTGCCTTACTTAATTTCAATAACAGTTTAGGGCAAGAAGGAGAATTTGATACCTTTGGTCATGGTGCTTTTCATGGGCTTGTTGTCAGCATATTTATTATTATGCCTGTCTTGGTGACGAGTAGTATGTATGAGTTGAAAAATTTCAAAAACATCGCCATTAATTTAGTCTACTGGATTATAACGTTGGCATTAATGGGAGGCATTGTAGATGTGATGAACCATTGGCCAAATGCATAGAACATGAAATCCTTGACCGGTTTTTCTTTTTTGGTTGCTTTATTGTTAAGTTTTAATGTTTTTTCTCAAGACGAACCTCTTAAAATTGGTATTGTTGGTTTAACGCATACACATGTGCATTGGATTCTTGGAAGTAAAGAAAATCCAGATTTTAAAATTGTTGGTATTGTAGAACCTAATAAAGATCTAGCAAAACGCTATACAGAACAGCATGGTTATTTTATGGATATGGTTTACAATACCATGGAAGAGATGATAGAAGCTACACAACCAGAGGCTGTCACTGCTTTTGGTACAATTTACGAGCATCTTGAAGTTGTAGAATTTTGTGCGCCAAGAGGAATTCACGTGATGGTAGAAAAACCTTTGGCAGTAAGTTTAGAGCATGCCAAAAAAATGGAAGCTCTTGCTAAAGAGCATGATATTGTATTACTTACCAATTATGAAACCACCTGGTATCCAACAAATCATCGGGCAAAAGAATTAGTAGAAGAAGGCGCTATTGGTTATATTAGAAAAGTTGTGATAAGAGATGGTCATAAAGGTCCAAAAAAGATAGGTGTAAATAGTGAGTTTTTGGAATGGCTTACAGACCCAGTTCAAAATGGAGGAGGAGCCATCACCGACTTTGGTTGTTATGGCGTAAACCTAATGACCTGGCTCATGAATGGAAAAAGACCAAATTCTGTAACAGCTGTTACCCAACAGCAACAAGCTTTAAATAACCCTAAAGTAGATGACGATGCCACAATTATTTTAACCTATAACAATGTTAATGCTACTATACAAGCATCATGGAATTGGCCAATTGGCAGAAAAGATATGGAGATTTACGGACTTGATGGCGTTATCTATGCCGACAATAGACATGATCTTCGAATACGTATAGCCGAAGGTTATGATGGCTTTGCTCAAGAAAGCTATAAACTAGACGAGCGCAAACCTCCTTACAATGACCCTTTTGTTTTCTTTGCTGCTGTTATTAATAAAAAGTTGACTTTAAAACCTTATGACTTGTCTTCACTTGAAAACAATATGCTCGTTATGGAAATTCTGGATGCTGCTATACAAAGTGCAAAAACCAAAACAACGGTTGAGTTTAAAGAGTAGAAGTTTTAAAAAATATTGACTAAATTGTAACCTAATAGTACTCTTTTGCGTCCAGTATATACAAATAATCTTTAATCATTACTACACATTTCATCAAAATCTTAAATCAAAAAAAAATAAATCATGAAATTAAATCCAACGTCTAAAGTACTGTCAATAAATGTTATAATTCTTTTTGTTGTTCTTTTTTTGGGTAACATTTCTTTTTCACAAAATAAAGTAGAAGAGATTGAAAAATTAGTTCAAACGTATACAGATTACGGAAAATTCAATGGTTCTGTATTGGTTTCAGAGCATGGAGAGGTAATTTATAAAAAAGGTTTTGGTATGGCCAACATGGAATGGGATATTCCTAATCAGCCCAATACCAAACATCGTTTGGGCTCAATCAGTAAACAATTTACTGCCATGTTAATTTTGCAATTGGCTGCTGAAGGTAAACTGGATTTACAAGCTCCTGTTACCACTTATCTTCCAGATTACCCTAAATCTACTGGAGATATTATAACCACACATCATTTGTTGACACATACATCTGGAATACCAAATTATACTGCATTTCCGAGGTTTTTTCAAGATGAAAGCCGTAATCCATATACACCAGATGAGTTTGTGAAAAAGTTTCAGGATTCCGTTTTGGATTTCACGCCTGGTGAAAAGTTCTCTTATAGTAATTCCGGTTATTTTCTTTTAGGTGTTCTTATTGAAAAGATTTCTGGTAAATCCTACGAAGAGATGCTACATGAAAAAATATTCACACCTTTAAGTATGAACGATTCAGGTTTTGATCATCATAAAGATATTCTGAAGAACAGAGCAACTGGATATGAGAAGAATGGAAACAATTATGTGAACTCAAATTATCTGGATATGTCAATTCCTTATGCAGCTGGTTCTCTATATTCTACTGTAGAAGACCTTTACCTTTGGGATCAAAGCTTATATACTAACAAGTTGTTACCAAAAAAGTATATGGATTTATACTTTAAGCCACAGATACCAGCTTTTGGCAGACACTATGCCTATGGTTGGGGCGTTGGTAAACAAGCCATAGGAAAGTCAACAGATAGTATTTATGTAATAGGTCATGGAGGTGGCATCAATGGTTTTAATACTTTGATAACACGTATTCCTGAAGACAATGCTTTAATCGTTTTATTGAACAATACAGGAAGGGTTCCACTTAACGGAATGACTGAAGCCATTAGTGCTATTCTATATGATAAACCTTATGACATGCCAAAACAATCCATTGCTAATTCACTATTTGCTGTTATTGAAGAAGAAGGAATTGAAGCAGGATTAGCTCACTTTAACAAGGTAAAGGATGCTGATGATTATGACCTAAATGAAGGCGAAATGAATACCATGGGTTACCAATTAATGCAATCTGGTAAAGTAGATGAAGCAGCAGAGGTTTTTAGATTGAATGTAGAAGCATTTCCAAAATCGTCTAATGTGTATGATAGTTATGGCGAAGCTTTGATGAATCAAGGCAAGAACGATTTGGCAATAGAGAATTACAAAAAGTCTGTAGAGCTTAATCCAGCCAATCAAAATGGTATTGACTATTTAAAAAAGTTGGGTGCTGACGTTTCAGAGTATGAGAAAGAAGTGGTCGTTCCAGAAAGTGTTTTAGAAAGTTATGTTGGACAATACGAATTAAGACCTGGATTTATTCTCACTATCTCCAAAGAAGGTACACAATTAAAGGCGCATGCTACAGGACAAAATACTATAGATATTTTCCCTAAATCAGAAAATGTGTTCTACCCAAAGGTTATTACAGCACAACTTACGTTTAATAAAAATGCTGAAGGTAAAATTGAAAGTGTGACCTTATTACAAGGAGGTCGTGAACTTACAGGTAACCGACTGGAAGAATAGTATAAAGTTTTGTTAAAAAACAATACCCTTGACATTTTGTTGAGGGTTGTAGAGTTGTTAATGCGTTAATAACTTCTTGTATATCAGTTAGTATAATGTTGACTTTCTGGAATTAAAAACTTAATTTAGTCTATTCTTAATCTGCACTTAGCTTAATTCTGCATTCGAGGGTAAGATGAATTAAAATTCATAATTCATCATATCCATGACTTATTATTTAAAATAATTTACAAAAATGAAAACACAGCAACACCATCGTTCAACTCTTTTATGTTTAATCCTTATACTTGGTTTAACCTTAATTTCAAATGCCCAAACCCAAAAGGGTGATGATATTGACGGGGAAGCGGCATATGATAGGTCAGGCATCTCCGTGAGCATGCCCGATGACAATACCGTGGCCATTGGGGCTATTTATAATAATGATGGAGGGGCTTTTGCTGGCCATGTTCGTATCTATGAATGGAATGGAAGTGCTTGGGCTCAAAAAGGAAGTGACATTGATGGCGAAGCTGAAAATGACCAGTCTGGCTACTCTGTAAGTATGCCAGATGCCAGTACCGTGGCTATTGGGGCTCCTTATAATGACGGCAATGGAACCGATTCTGGTCACGTCCGTATTTATACATGGAACGGCAGCGCATGGGCTCAAAAAGGTAGTGACATTGATGGGGAGACGGCTAATAATTACTCCGGATTCGCTGTGAGCATGCCCGATGCCAATACCGTGGCCATTGGTGCATATCTTAATAACAACGATGGTGGGTTTCAAGCTGGCCACGTACGTATCTATATGTGGAATGGAAGCTCCTGGATTCCCAAAGGCGATGATATTGATGGGGATGCTGCTTATGACCATTTTGGTTATTTTGTGAGCATGCCTGATGCCGATATAGTTGCCATTGGTGCTCCAGATAGTAACGCTGTAAATGGAAATTTTTCTGGCTACGTCCGCATTTATGCTTGGGATAGCGGGACATCATCTTGGGAGCCAAAAGGTAATGTTTTTAATGGTACATATTTTAGTCGTACAGGTTTGTCTGTAAGCATGCCCGATGCCAATACAGTGGGTTTTGGGGCTCCTTTTTATGCCAATGGCAATTACGGCCAAGTGCGTGTTTTTTATTGGGATGGAGATTCATGGGAGCTAAAAGGCAGTGATATTTATGGGGGGTATGGTACTTACACAGGCCTTTCAGTTAGTATGCCCGATGTCAATACTTTAGCCATTGGGGCATCAAATTTTGCACGTATTTATACTTGGAGTGGAAGTGCATGGGTTCTAAATAGCTCTATTATTGGTGAAGAGGTTGGTGACAAATTTGGGTCATCTGTGAGTATGTCCGATGCTAATACCGTGGCAATAGGAGCTTCTGAAAATGATGGAAGCGACACCGAATCTGGCCATGTACGCATTTATACAGGCTTTTCCCTTGGCATAGAAGAAAACGACATTGGACTTGCCATAGTGAGTTATCCCAATCCTACAGACGGAAAACTTACAATCGATTTAAAAAATGGTTTTATCCATGCGGTTGTAGTCGTAAGAAATATATTAGGTCAGGAAGTGGCAAGACACGTATACAACAGTACTGATAGGATTCAGCTAGGTATCCCCCAAAAAGCAGGCATGTATATGATTGAAGTAAATGCAGATGGTAGGAAGGCTTTATTAAAGGTCATAAAAAAATAATAGTTATTAGTAACAAAAAGCGAGTTTATACGGAGCCTAGGTAGACCAATTAGTAAATTTATAGTAGCCGTTCGAAAGAGCGGCTACTATTTTGTACATGAAATTCGTTAATAATTGTTTATAAATTCCTTTACTTCAAACGATTAAACTTTATAAATTTAGAGTTTAAAAATTAAAATTGTTAATAATTTGATTTTGTTGGTGTTGTAAATTAGTTGACTTTCTAATTTTTAAAAACTAACTTCATTTATCGTCTGATATAAATTATTAAAACGATAGACATCATATCGTTGTGGAGCATGAATATATTGCAATAAAAATATTAACAGCATAATTAATAATATTTCTGTATAGCTATCTGGGGATACATCAACATAATTTTGGTAGGATTCATTATTTGGGATAAAGTCAATAACCTTTAACACCAGCTTTTCCTCGTGTTATTAGCTACTTACTTTTTTACGGGTGGTGGTCAAATTTGCGAATAATCCAAGGGTTTCAGGAAGATACGGGTGATATCGCTCATGTTGCCTTTGTATTCATCCATGGAGATTAATTTCTTCCAACCTGGATGATTGATGAAATTTGACCAGCCCATTTTGTTTTCATCTAGATCAGTACTTGCAAGCATATACGTCAGACAGGGCATTTGATCTCCCGAAATGTTTTTTCCATAAAACACCATCGGTAACCCTGCATCGGCAAAAATGGTAAACTCGTCTTCAAACATTTTTAGCTTGCTTTTCAGAGCACCTTCATTATGGCTTTCATAAACCCTGAGTTCATAAATTCCTGCATCATTAGGAACAATCAGCTCAGGGAATTCTTTTGTGCTATGAATAAGACTAGAATTGATTCTTATAAACGATATGGTGGCTTGATCAGCATTT
>DATGBV010000357.1:0-8275 GCA_035312485.1 Flavobacteriaceae bacterium
GATCTGCTCCTAAAGTACTTACACTTGTCTCGGCAAAAGCATTTGTAAGCTCTTGTCTATCATAACGTTCTATAGCTTGTCGTGCTTTGGAAGCTTGGTTTGCGCTGATTATTGTTTTTGTGATAGCACCTACCGCTATAATTGCTGCTGCTCCTATTGCCATTGGTATAAATTTGAGTTTCAAACAAAAGTATATATAAAAGCAAAGCAGTTTTTTTTATGAGGAAGGGGGGGGGTTTAGATCAAAGTTAAAAGTGTTTAGCATCTACTATTTTATCAAATCTCTCACTTAAAGTTTCAAGCATTAGAAAATGATATCCTACAAGGTCTTTAAGTACAGATAACATATTAGCAGTAGACTCTTGCTGTTTATGTTGTTCTTCAGGAGAACTGTAGTCCTCTTTTTTACTATAAAACCTAACTGAATTATCCTCATACTGATAAGCACAGGAATAGCTCGTTAATATGTGGTTTATAAATTCACCGTGTCCTGGAGTGTGTAAAGCTACAGCACCGGCTATATCATGTTTACGGAGGATATCTTTAATTTCTTCTGCTGCTACTTTTAATTTTGTTTCTGGTTTCATATTTTATTGATTTAAAACTCATTACATCATTTTTATATAAACATTTACACCAGGATCTGCTAAAGCAAACTCATTTTCAATTAAAGCTTCTTCTACCCGAGGAGTTCCGGATGTAGTCCACACTTTAGTAAACCCTCTTTTTTTTAAACCTTCACTTATTTTTTCTATTAAATAGGAGAGTCCCCCTTCTCTTAGTTTATAAGGGATATCAGGATTTCCTAGCGGAAAACCTATAATACCTATTTTACTTTTAGTAGTCCAAACAAAACAACTGTAGAGCATTGTATTTTTCCGATAACAAATAAAAACTTCCTCCATATTTTCAGGTAGAAGTATGGGGAAATCTCTTTTTTCACACCATGATTTATAAATAGGGTAGAAGGCCTCAACTGTAAATGATTCTACCTTAAAGTTCTCCATATTATTTTTTATAGGATTTTAAACATAACTTTACAAAAGAAAGGATACGTTTTCTATACTGTTTTTCCCAATACCCTTCCCCAAAAAACTCATTATAGATACGTTCAATTTTTTTCTTAGAGTAGCGAGGTAATTTATAACCTTCATCCTGTATAAAAGAGGAAAGTTGATAGCCTGTTATATTAGAAATTTCTATAAGTTGTTCTATTGTTATTTTATGCCTACCTACTTCCATATTTGATAGTGAGCTTCTACTAAATGGTAATTTATCTGCAAGTTCCTTTTGAGATAAACCCTTTGAAGTCCGAGCAATCTTTATATTTTTTCCAATCTGTTTATACAGGTTTTCCATAATAATTTTATAATTAGAATGTTAAAAGGTAGTAAAGCTCTTTGGCCCCTGGCAATAAGGACTAATAAAAACATGAGAAATATCCATCCTCCCTCGGAAAAATATTGTTTTTATCAAATTCAGATAATCAAATTTTAAGGCTAACATGTATTGCTATGGACCTATAACAACACCAAAAAATCTAATTACCCTCTTTCGAAGAGCTTTCTTGTTCTGATCTAAGTAAGCTTCACAGGCCTGATGAATTATATCCTCATAGCTTACTTTATTTAATTTTGCCAATTGAGCCATTTTTTTACTAAGTTTAGCATCTAAAATAGCAACTGGATAATCTAAACTTAAAAAATTTGCACAGATTGTTTCTACAAGATTACTGTAGTTTCTATGTAATTTTTTAGCTTTTATAGCAATTTTATTGCTAATATCAGGATCTATACTAATTGGCCTGATTATTTTTTTGTTTTTGGGCATCTTATACTTGATATGATAGTAATCCCCCTCTTTTTGATATTTTAGCAATTTAAAAAGAAATGCCCCAACGTTTTGAAGTTTTCCAACCAAAAGAAATCTTATGAAAGTGCCAGGACATTTCCTGTGTAAAAATATATTATTATTTCTTAATAACAAATTATTACTGTTTAATATTTATTTTTTAAAAGCCCGTGTATTGTAACTTCCGGTTTATCACCAGATAATAAAAATAAAGCAAAAGATCTGGCAGTCATTTCTATGGTATAAGATTCTAAAACTGTTTTATTAGGGTTTTCACTTTTATCGCAATCATCTACAGAATTCCCTATATTGTTATGAGTTCTACAAATAAGGGGTCTGATTTCATAAATAGTACAGCTCCCATCTTCACCTAAAAAAGAGCAGGCTTTATCTTTCCATTTAAGGTTTTCAAATTTGGTTTTATTTTGTCTTTTTAAACGTCCCCTATTAGGTTTAATATTTAATTTTTTTAAGTTTGAAAGAAAATGTTGTCCTTCTATATGGGACATAATAATTTTATCATGACAACAAAAACTACAACCTTTTGAGCATAAAACTTTAACTTTTTTCCTTGTTAATTCTGCTGCTTGATCCGCATTGCCATAGATCATTTTTAAAAGTCTCTCTGTCCCTTCTAATTTTAGAATTGCAGCTAAAAAGGGCATGACAGATCGTAGCTCTTCCCGTATTGCCTCTTCATTTTTTTTATAGAAATCTTTCATTCATAAATTGTTTTATAAGCATATAAGTAGCTCTTTTATAAGCTTCATTTTTAGCTATTTTATTTAGTTTATTAAAATCCTCTGTTGTGTTTTTAAGTCGGTAAGGATCATTAATTATGTGGACAAATATTTCACAAGCTAATCTTTCTCTTTTATAAAAATAAGTAGGCGTGAGGGTGTATAAAGTACACCTTAAACGCTCCAACATTAAAAGTATGTTTAACATAATATAAAAATAGTTTTAACATAAGTAGGAGCGTTTAAGGGGTTTTATTTAATCTTCAAAGCATGGATCTAAGTAGAGCTGGAATTTTCGAGCTTCCCCATAGGATACAATTGTCATGTGGGTAACTCCTGACCAATCTACCGGAATAACTGAAATATCTCCAGGTTCTAAAATTACCATTACTGGCTCATTTTCTCCTCCATAGGGGGTAAATACAAACACTTCAGGTTCCCCTTCAACATCTAAAGCTTCTATTTTACTTACTATCATAGGTTTATTAAATCTTACCCTGTGTCCTATTTTTAAAGGTTCTTTTTTAGATTGTCTTTTTCGAACTCTATCATAGATTTTTTGGTCTCTACTATTCTTGAATTTCCCTGTATTAATGTCCCCGGACACAAGAACTTTTCCAGAGGTTCCTCCAAAGTTATTTCCTTCAATTACAGAAAGCTTCTCAGCACTTGTAACTGTTACTTCAATATCGTTTTTATTACCCACAATAGTGTTTTCATCAGGTTGGGTTGTGGTGCCACTGTCCCAATCAAAAACTGTTGGGTTATCTTGTGTAAAAGCTATATTAAAAGCTAATAGCATTATTATACACATTAAAATTGTTGATTTTTTCATAATATTTAATTGTTTTTAATTTGTTTTAAACTCTTTATAAAAAGATTTTCATCGATGGACTCTTCGTCTATGAGATAGACGTTAATGCCAGCCCTATAAATACTCCAAACCGCTTTAACCCCAGCTTTATGAATGCCCCAAACCCCCTCACTTTGTTCGAACGTACCAAAGGTTTCAGAAACAACTTTTTCATCTAACTCTTTAATAAGAGAGTCTATTGTTTCTTTATTTACAATTATAATCACCTCCTTTGCAGTGGGTGTTATACTCTGTAATAGATTATCTATTTTCATAATGTTGAATTTATTATTTATACTATTTCTAAAAGTAATTCATCAGTAGAGTAATCCTTAATAATTTCTTCACACCTCTCTTTAGAGAAGTAAATTTTAAATTTATACTGAGAAAACACTGGATATTTTCCTTTAGGATCTGTTTTATCAGGCTTTAAAAAATTCCAACCAGCTACACGTAAATGTGTGTCTTTAACTCTGATAGTAAAAACTTCTCGGTGAACACATTCTTTAAACCACCTATCCACAAAATCTCTATCAAAAGGCTGTGGGGGATATTTTAAAGGGTGAGTATACAAATGTTCTCCTGTTCTGGGCCGATCTGTAAAAATAAGATCAAAATTGTGAACAAAGCAGCTCAGTACTCTTTTATTTTTATAAACAATACAAGGGCTATTTTCGTCCCCAAAAACTTTAAAATCCTTTTTTTTAAATATACCGGAGAAAAAGTGTTCTAAACGTAAATTCCTCCTTTTAATCATCTCCTCAAGGGATTCCCTTTGAAATCTCTTTCGTTTCTTTTTGTTTGGCATATTTTATAACATTCATTTTTTACTTGTTTAAATAGCTGTTCTGTAAAATCTTCCTCAGTTTTAAACTTTTTATCTTTCCTATAAAGGTTTACAAAAACACTTTGTACCACATCTTTAGCACTACTTGCCTCTGAGAGGTATTCATAAGCTATAATCACTAAGGTTACATAGTGAAGATCAAATACTTTTTTTAAAATTCCCTTTTTTTCCATTATTAATACTTTTTTGTAGTTATTTCAATTACTCCATTAGCCCCCTTAGCTCCGTAAAAAGCTGTATCAGGACCTTTAAGAACTTTTATATCATCAATTTCAACATTTTGTAAGATATCGTATAGATCAGCATAAGCGCCAAGCCATATAACACCATCTAAAACAAATATAGGTTCATCATATTTATAGTTAAGATTAGGCTCTTCTTGCCCATCATAACGTATATCTTTTGCGTCAGGGTGATTACCTTCCCCTACTTCTCTTAAGCCCCTAAAGGAGACATGCTCTCTAACTTTTATCTTTGCTTCCCGGCCAACTCCTACAGCACTAACACCTGGTAAAGAGGAAATGACATCGGTTAGAGTGGTTGATCCTCCTGGTTTTAATAGTGGTCTATTTTTTTGAAGCTCTCTAGTAAGATCATAAGCATCAGAAAGCCCCCGTTTTACCCATTTAAGACTGTCACGTCTACGCCTCTCTTTAGGACTTATATACCTAGGAGTGAGTTTGACCCCCGCCACTAACATTTTAGGTTTTGTCCTTAATATTTGTGTAGTGCTTTTAAACTCATCGAGCGGGTATTTCTTTATAGACCCTTTAATGTTAAAAGAATCTTTTGGAGTGCCAATAGGTAAATAAGCGGAAGCACTTAATCTAATAGATACTCTTACATCTTTATTTCTCCTATTATTGAGAGTGTATTCATAAGTAAAGCCCCCTGATAGAGTTAAAGGCATGTGAGAGGATTGATGGCCAAAATAAAACCCACCCCTCTCTTTAATTGTTACATTTTGAAACCCTATACCAGTTTTTACATATAAACGGTGACGTGTGTACTTATAGCTTTGTATACGCCATATTTTTTTATAAAAAAGGGAGCAATAAAACACTTTTGAGGTTTGATCGGGGTTAAATAGCTGCTTGTACCTAACAACATCTCCAGAACGTAGGGTATTAAAAGTTTCGTATCTGGCATATTGCGCTTGAATAACATCATGAAACCTTTTTTCTGGTAAGATATGCAAAGACACCCCTACATAAGTTGGTATTGTTTTTTGAAGCTTTTTTACTCCATGCATCATATAGCCTGTTTCAATAGAGAAAGCTTCTTTAGCATCTTTTTCCGGATGATAAATTTGGCTATAACTTGTTAATGCCATAAAGACAACACTCATTTTAATTATTTTTCTCATTTCTTTTGATTGGACAGCACTGTATCTATAAAATAGCGCTTTTATTTTTAACCTACTTCATGAGATCTGGAGGTAATACTTTTAAATTTAATTCTTTTGAAAATTCCTTATATTTTTCATTGCCTCTAATTGTGTAATTTTATTCAAAAGTTTCTCTACTATTATTTTTAAACCTAATTCTCCAATAAGGGTGCCTTTTTCTAACTCTTCCCCAAGTTCATTAGCGGTATAGGTTTTATTATCTATATGAATGATAGGGATATCTCCCCCTTTTTCACTTTTTAATTTTTTTAATACACCCTCCCGGGTTAAATCTATAATATCATTATCAGAGGTCTCTTTTTCTCCTCCTATTAAAACAACATCTGTACATTTACATAGTAGATTTTCACCTAAAATTGTCTCTTTTTCAACTTCTTCTATAACTTGTGGAAGTGTATAAATTTTCCCTTTAAAAGGCAACTTCCAACTTTCCCCTAAAGGTGTGTTTAGAAGTTTTTTCATTTGCTTTAAAAGCACAGGTCTTGCTTTTGATTTTATTATATCTTTTAAGAACTTTCTTCCTAAAGGAGTGTCAGATTCAATCTCTAAAGCCATCATTTCCGCTGTATAATACTTGCCGTTAATCCTCATTACAGGTTCATTGCTTTTGTCTTTTTTTAGACGTTCTATTATTTCTTTTTTATCTAAAATCATATTTTAATGTTTTTCATTTAAATTTTATTTAGTGTACTTTTTAAAGTTTTCCTTAAAATATTGGTAAGCTTCCTCTGGTGTAATACCATGTAATATTTTAAATTTTATATCTTCAAAAAAACCCTCCTTATTTTTAGGCTCTTTTCGAACAAACAGCCGAAAACTCCCTCGACCTTTACCTTTCCTAAATACATCATCGGGGTGATTTAAAAATACTTTAAAAACCAGTTCATACACTGTTTCAAAATTCACATTATATATAACTACTGTACCTATAATCATCCTTTTAAAGACAATTCTAATATATTTTTCACGTGGTTTAGGTTTATCAAGGAGTAACATATTTTTTATAGTTTTTAATGAAATAATAATAAGCTTCTTCAGCCTCCAGGTGTCTAAGTACTCTAGTTTTTTGATAGGAATAAATACCTTTAGAAGAGCGGGGGACTTCTCTTATAGCTACTGTAATACGAGTATCTTTTCCCCGTTGAAATACCTTCGCTGGGTGGTTTTCAAACACCCCCTTAAAAAGTTTATATACCCAATCCCCCTTTTTATCATAAAAAGTTTTAGAGTACCCTTTCATAAATGAAATGGTTGTGTTGATACGTTGGCTACGAGGTTTAATTCCCCCCTTTTCTACTTTTTTATAATTTGTAATAAAATACTTGGCAGCGTCTTGAGGGGTAATAAAGCTCAAGGTTTTAACAATGTAATGCTTTTTACCTGTGAAAGTAGGCCCTTCACCGATAATAACTCTACTTTGTTTTTCTTCAGGATCCCTTTTAAAAACATCTTTAGGGTGTGTTCTAAATACAGTCTCAACTAAAGACCAAACATCTTCAGCTTTTTCTCCATAGACAATGAAACGAGAGGCTCTTTCAAATCTTATGTATACAAATTTTTCTAAGGGAGGTTTTCTATTATGAGTTTTAATACCCCCCTCTTTTAATTTTTTACAGACATAAGTGTGTGCTTCCTTAGAGGTTAGATGTCTTAAGAGCCTCTCTGAACTATTAGGACAAATATCTTTTATACGGGGTTGTTCTTTAATTAGTAAAGTGCAAGAGGTTTTATAGAGGCTTCCAAAAAATACTTTTTTAGGGTGTTCTAAAAGGATATTTAGAATTAAACTTTGAACCTCTATAAATTCTCCCTCCCAAATACGAAAAGAGTAACCTCCCCCAAATCCAACAGAGAAATATTTTTTTTGCTTTTTTCTTTCCTTTAGTATTTTCATGATTTTACATTAGCTTTTTTCCTCCGACTTATCCTCTTCAATATGTACTTCTAATACATCTGACATGATTGGGGGTAAATTCAAGGAAGAATCATATTTTAAATAAGCTACTTGAGGGTTCCCGTTGATGTAGTTATTCCAGGCTTTTATAATTAATCCTAAAACCCATTTTTCATTTAAAACATTACCCAGACTCTTAGCCCTAGATAGGTTACGATAAACATAATAAGCAGAAGTGCTTTTTGTTATAGAAATACCAAATATGTGCTCTAAAAAGGTTTTAACATTCTCATTAACATCAAAACCTTTTAAAAGATATAAAATTTTTGCAGCCTGGGTTAAGCTCAGCACTTTATCTGTAGCTACTTTGTACACTGAAGATGCAGTTTTGTAAAGCAAATCAACACCTCCCTTATTATCCTCATAAAAATTAGCTGCCTCTCCTATAGTAATATATTTTAGCCCCACTAATTTACCAGAATCGTACGCATTTCCTTTGTTACAAGCAATAACAGCTTTTAAAATTGCAGCTTTAGCCGTTGTGTTTTTATAACCTTCAATATCCAAGAAATCTTTCAAGGACCTAAATTTTCCTGTATCTAAAGTGTGCATAACTTTAGGTTCCACCTCTGTTACAACTACTGCGTTCCAGGTGTGGTCAGCTTTTATAGTAGCTTTCAAG
>DATGBV010000358.1:0-3285 GCA_035312485.1 Flavobacteriaceae bacterium
CTCAAAATTGTCTTCAATTAATGCATAGATTATTGGAATGCATCGTGTTGCATGACCCAATCCCCAATTTAAAGGTGCAACTAGAATGCGTTTGTTCATCTAAATAAAATCAAAGGTAAAGAATAATTAGTGCTCACAGATATTTCCTTATTTTTGCCAAAATATTAAAAAACTCGTGGGAAGCAAAAACAAACTGAAGCGATTTAAGGAAAACGAAACATTTGCCAATGTGTTTCAACCAACGCGTGATGAGTTGGTCAATCAAGATTTTGAGCTAAAGGGTAATTGGAACGAGAAAGTTTTTAAAAACAACAATCCGTTGGTTTTGGAGTTGGGTTGTGGTAAAGGCGAATATTCAGTTGGTTTGGCACAAAAGTATCCAAACAAGAATTTTATAGGTATTGATATAAAAGGAGCTCGCTTTTGGAGAGGCGCAAAAACTGCTATTGAAGAAAATATTCCTAATGTTGCTTTTTTGAGAACACAAATTGAATTGATAGAGTATGCTTTTGCTGAAAATGAAATTGATGAAATATGGATCACCTTTCCAGACCCACAAATTAAATATAAAAGGACAAAACATAGGATGACAAATACAGAGTTCTTGAATAGATATAAAAAAATATTAAAAACAGATGGTTTGGTTAACCTAAAAACCGATAGTGAATTTATGCATGGTTACACTCTTGGTTTATTACAAGGTTTAGGGCATGAGGTTTTATATGCCAACCATGATGTTTACAAACAAGAAGGTAGCCCAGAAGAAGTTACAAGTATTCAAACATTTTATGAGTCTCAATATTTAGAACAAAATAAACCAATTACGTATATTAGGTTTAAATTACATTAAATTTTGGATATCACTTTCATTTTTTTAATTGGAATGATTATCGCCTTTGTTGGAGTCATACCACCTGGATTGCTCAATATGGCAGCAGCCAAGATTAGCTTAAAGGAAGGCTATAGTAGAGGAGTTATGTTCTCAATTGGTGTGTGTATAACAGTTATTATACAAACTTTTGTTGCTGTTATTTTTGCTAGGTATTTAAGTAATCACCCGGATGTTATTAATATTTTAGAACGTGTAGCTCTAGTCATTTTTGTTCTTATTTCTATTTATTTTTTTGTTTTTGCCAAAAAGGAGGCAAAACAAGATTTGGAAGATGACGTAAAAAGTAAGCATAGCCGATTTTTCTTCGGAATGTTTTTAGCGAGTCTTAATGTACTGCCAATACCGTATCAAGCCTATATGAGTATTACACTAGCAGGCTTTGGCTGGCTAACATTTGATAAAATAGACATAGCATCGTATGTAGCAGGTGCCGCCACAGGCACTTTTGTTATGCTATATATTTATATATTCTTTTTTGATAAGATAAAAGACAAATCGTTTACCTCTCAAAAAAACATGAACTACATTATTGGAAGCATAACAACTATTATATCCATTATTACATTAGTTAACATTATAAAAGAAATGTAATTTATGAAAACTAAAACCATTAGTTTTTTTGAAAAGGTTTACCAAGTTGCAAGACTTATTCCATATGGGCGTGTTACAAGCTATGGAGCAATTGCTAATTATCTTGGAGCTGTGAGAAGTGCAAGAATGGTAGGCTATGCCATGAATGGTTCTGTTGGAAAGGATGTGCCAGCACATCGTGTGGTAAACAGAAAAGGATTACTTACAGGAAAGCATCATTTTGACGGCACAAACCTCATGCAACAATTATTAGAAAGTGAAGGTATAAAAGTTATAGACAATCAAATTCAAGATTTTAACAAAGTGTTTTGGGATCCTTCAAAAGAATTATAGCAAGTACTCTAAATAGTAAGCACTCTGAATATAAGTTATATCTCGTCAAATTTATCACCTTTCCAATAATTTGAAGATTTTTTATTGATAGCTACTTTTTTTAAAAAACCTCTTTCAACGAGTTCTTCAATATCAGTTCTAGCTGTTTGATTTGTAACACTAAAAATATTTTCAATTTCCTTAACTGTAAAAAACCTGTTTGAATCTTCTTCAATTTTTTGAAGAACAATAGCCTGTCTTTCATTAATGTTTTCAAGTTTTAAATATTTTGAGAGTTTAGATTGTTCTCTCTTCTTCTTGGCAACATATTTTTTAAGCTCTTCAAAAGCACGCATTAGTATTTTTACTTGATAATGAATAAAATAGGTAACATCCATATCATCAATTTCAGTGTATATATATGCTTTTTCATATTGTGTTTTGGTTTTCATAATTACTCTGGAAATGGATAAATATTCAGTTAACCAATACCCATTTTTAAGTAAATACCAATAAAAAACAGCTCTTGCTGTTCTGCCATTGCCATCAACAAAAGGATGAATGTAACCTATTAAAAAATGAAGAATACTACCTTTTACTATAGGATGAATAAAATCTTCTTTTGGGTTATTATTAAAGAATTCACAGAAAGATTTCATTAATTCATTAAGCTCTTCAAAATTTGGAGGTATGTGGACGATTTCTCCAGTAAGTTCATTTACAACATTGATTTCATTATTGTTTCTAAATACACCAACACTTTCCTCTTCCAAAGTGTTTTCGGTAACCAATCTGTGAATGTCATATAATTTTTCAATTGTCATGTCTTCATCTTGATGCTCGCTTATATACTGAATAGTTTTATAATTATTCAATATCATTTGTTCACTTTTGTTTTTAGGCTTTTTGTTTTTGCGCAGCATGTCTTTAGCCTTCACTCGTGTTGTAGTTGCACCTTCTATCATAGAAGAAAAGATTGATTCTTCCATCAAGGCATTGTTAAGGTATTGTTGCTTGTCTAAATCTGTGAGTAATCGTTCTTTTTGTAAACCTGCACCAAAGTTAAAGTCGAGATAATGGAGTTTTTGTTGAAGAAACTTATTAATATTATAATAAAAAAGTAAACCTTTACGTGGAATTTTATTAAAAAAATGATATATATATTCTTGTTTTATATGCCTCTTTTCTTTAGTAACTTTCCAGACTTCAATATTTTTTAACCTTCTATGTTTTAAATATTTGACTTTATCCCAATAAAGATATTAATCATCAATCTTATTTATTATTTCATCATCTGTTAAATCATAGATCATACTTACAAATGGTCTATCAACTTTTGGTGCTTTCTCAATCATAATCTATTAATATTTCCTAATTTTTTAAAAATTTACAAATAATTGCATAAATAAAACTTCTGGCTTCGTACTTCAAACTTCTATCTTTATTAATTATATTTGCACTTTAGAATTAATCTAAATTAATATTTCTGA
>DATGBV010000359.1:0-12627 GCA_035312485.1 Flavobacteriaceae bacterium
GAGGTGTAAACTCTCTAAAACTAGGACTTAAATCTTCAGGTTTAATAGCTTTTAAATTTTCAGCGGTATAACTTAATAAACCTTCATTATTTTTTCCATTAATATTAAAATCTGAAAAATTATTTTCTTTTATATTAATACCTACTTCAGAATCATATACAACTTCAAATGTGCTTTTTTCAGTACTTAAATAATAACCTTCAAGCGGTCTCCAAAAAGGAATCCAAGCTGTATTATTTGTTTCTGTTTCGTAAATAAATTCGACTGTATAAGGATAATTAATTGGAGTGTAATCTAAATATTTAACTCTACTGTCTTCATATAAAGAAAAACTACTAACAGCTGCTACATCTTTAAAGTTTGATTTTTTAAATTTATTAATTTCATTTCCATTTTTGTCATACACAATCGCTTTTAAGCTTTTAACTCTAATTTTATTGTCATAATATACATAAGTATCCAAATCATTATCACCATTTTTATTTAAAATAGTAATGATACGCTTATAACTATGTTTGAGATTTCTTATAGATTCAATATTAATTTTAGTCTCATCTAGTCTTATTACAGCATTAGCATTTTTCTTTAAATCTGGACTAATTGTAGATGCTATGTAAAGTTCTTCTTGAGAGTATAAATGAGAGGTAATGAGTATTAAAAAAACACTCAAAATGTTTTTTATATTCATAAAAGTAGGTTTAGTTGGCTGGCTATATGAAAGATATAGAGTATGATGGGTTTTATTTTTTATGGTTAGCTCCTTTTTTAACCATAGTTATAAAAACAAATATAATAAAACAGGGTAAAAAGATATACTTTAATTCGCTTAAAATAACTTGAAAACCCCAATTTGAAAAAAACCTGTCTACACCGAGTGGAGACACAATTATTTCTCTGAAAGGAAAGAAAAACCTATCATTATCAAATGGTATAAAAAACCCAACACCTCTACCGCCAGATGTCATTGCATCCAAAATACCATGGGAAAGTGTTGATAGAAAGATTACTGAAAACCAGAGTAATTTTTTAGATCTGCCCAATACAGATGTTATTAAAACTGACCAGATCAATGCAAAAAGTATGGAATGGGTAAATCCGCGATGTCCAAAAGGATGTTCGTAAGGAATACCAAAATTAAAGGTTATAACATCCAAATCAGGAAGTATAGCGGAAATAATAGCTAAAAGAATTAATAATCTTGACTGATTATTATCAAGTACTTTTGTAATGGTAAAGGCAACAATACTATGACCAAATATTGAAGCCACTATTCTTTATTTTTTGAATCAATTATAATAGTAACTGGCCCATCGTTTAACAGTTCTACCTTCATGTTTGCTCCAAATTCTCCTGTACCAACAGACTTTCCTAAACTTATTTCAAATTGTTTAACAAACCTCTTATACAGCAGAATTGCAACATCAGGCTTTGCAGCTTTTATGTAGCTTGGCCTGTTTCCTTTTTTGGTGTTGGCATGAAGCGTAAATTGACTAACTATTATTGCATCTCCATTTGTGTCTAAAAGCGACTTGTTCATAACACCAAACTTATCATTGAAGATTCTTAAATTGACGATTTTTTTAGTTAACCATTCTATGTCTTCCTGTGTATCTTCATTAACAATTCCAAGTAAAACCAAAAGCCCAGTCTCTATTGAGGCAACCTTAACATTATCAATATTTACACTCGCTTTTGATACACGTTGTATTACAACCTTCATTCTTTATCCCAATTATCTGTTCTATAATTTTCGCTTTCATTCTCTATAATTGACAAATAACTTTTGTATCGAGAATACGCAACTTTGTCATTATTAAGAGCTTTCTTAACAGCACATTTTGGTTCGTTAAGATGAAGACAATTATGAAACTTACAGTTTTGTTTAAGTTTAAAAAACTCTGGGAAATAATCACCTACTTCTTCTCTTTCCATATCGACCACTCCAAAACCTTTTATTCCTGGAGTATCAATAATTTTTGCACCAAAACTTAAATCAAACATTTCTGAAAAGGTTGTTGTATGTTGTCCTTGCATATGCTGCACAGATATTTCTTGAATTTTTAGATTCAGTTCGGGCTCAATCTTATTTATTAAAGTTGATTTTCCAACACCTGAATGTCCTGTAAACATACTTACTTTATCTTTCATAAGCTGTTTTACCTTATCAACATTTTTGCCTTCTTTTGCCGAAATTTCATAACACTGATATCCTATTTTTCTATATAATGATTTTAAATTTTTTACTTCTTCCAAATTGTTTTCGTCATAAGTATCTATTTTATTAAAGAGTAAAATTGCTTTAATAGAATAAGCTTCTGCTGTTACTAAAAACCGATCTATAAAACTTGGAAATGTTACTGGGTTATCTATGGTTACGAGTAAAAAAACCTGATCTATATTTGAAGCAATAATATGGGTTTGTTTTGAAAGCTTTACCGACTTTCTAATGATATAATTCTTCCTATCGTAAATATTATGAATTATTCCGGTCACTTCATTATTATCTGTCTCAAGTTCAAAATCTACATGGTCACCAACTGCAATTGGATTGGTGTTTTTAATACCTTTAATACGAAACTTCCCTTTTATTCGGCATTCATAAACTTCACCTAGTTCTGTTTTAACGGTGTACCAACTGCCTGTAGATTTATAAACTGTTCCTGTCATAAACAACAAAGATGTAAATTATTACTTTGCAATACAAAATAAAGCTATTGATTGGAACACTTTTTTTATTACCTTGAATTTTTTAAAAAAACAATGAACTATTTTACGAAATATCTTCCTATATATATTTTTATAATAACATTCAATTTTTACGGACAGATTAATAAAGAAATAGATTCAACTTCTCTGGTCTCTTTTGCAGACAAAATCATTATTAAAGCTAATCTCAATACTCAAACTGACACTTATGTCTTAAAAACCAATAATTCAGTTGACTTAAAAATAGAACCCAACAACAGTTATAAATTATTTCTGTCTCTGGATTATCAGTTTATCGGAGTCAGCCTAGGTTTTGCACCTGACTTTTTTACAGATAACCAAGATGATGACCTCAAAGGAAAATCTTCGTTTAGCAACCTACAATTCAGAATGTTTTTAGGCAATTGGGTTCAAGGTCTGTACTATAATAAAATTAAGGGGTATTATATTGAAAATACTGATGATTTTGTTGAAGATTGGGTTAAAGGCCAAGACCCTTATTTACAAATTCCGAATTTAAAAAATGTGACATGGGGTATGTCTACTGCTTATGTTTTCAATCCCAAGTTTTCATATAGAAATTTAGTGTACCAAACTGAATGGCAAAAAAAGAGTGCTGGAAGTTTTGTACCCATTCTTTATTATAATTATAATAATACAGAATTTGATTTTTTAGGTACTCAAGCCAAAGAAAAATCATTTAACATTCGTTTAGCTACCAATTATTATTATACGCTTGTCATTAAAGAAAATTGGTTTATCTCACCTTATGCATCGCCTTCATTGGGAGTTAGTTTTATAAATAATGAAAACAATACTAACAATGTAAAATCAACAGAAAATAAAACATTATTTACAAGACAGTTAGAAGGTGGCTTACAACTTGGCTATAGTTCCAAAAGAGTAATCTTTGGAGGAAGCTTTAATTTTAGTGCTAACTGGTATAATGAAGACAAAAATTCTATTACCGAAAACGACAAAATATATGGTGTTGTGTATTTTGGCTATAGATTTGATACACCAAAGTTTATTGAAGACTCTTATAATTGGTTAACTGGTGCATTTAGTGAATAAAAGAATTGTGTATATTGCTTTCTTAAACAAAAACCCAACATCATATGAAAAAACTATTATTGATTTTTACAATCGCACTATTCTCTCTCATTGAAATTAATGCTCAAGTAGAATATAAAGTTATTACTAGCGTTGAATCTATTGTGTCTAGTGGCCTTGGAAGATCTCGTATTATTGACGCAGAAGCTGAAAGAGATTATAAAGAATTCGCATCAGAACAAACTGAAGAAGATAATACAAGAAATAAATCTAAAAGAAGTGATATAAGGGTTAAAGATTTTGAAGAAACTAAATTATTGAATTTTTATAATATAGGAGGCATTCGTTTTCAGAATATTGCTGCTAATGATGCTGTTATTAGTTCAAAAATAAATGCTATGATTCAAGAAGGCTGGGAATTGGCTTTTGTTACAAGTGCTGTTGAAAGTGATTCTGGTAAAGACGATGGTCATGGAATATTTATTACACGCTATATTTTCAAGAGAAACAACTAAATCTTATATTTTGATGAAAAAAGTCTCAAATCTTTGAGTCTTTTTTTTTATAAGTTGGTTCAAATTAATTGATTCAAAAAATATTGAAATAATTTCTGTGCAAACAAATTAAATATGTATTTTTCGCTCTTAATTTTTAAATCAAATTAAATGAAGAAACTATTATTCTCAATTCTACTATTAGCCATTGCTCAAAATGTTAAAGCTCAAACTAATCTTTATGAAAATCCTGATTTTGATGAAATAGCAAAGACTCATAAAATTATTGCGGTTGTTCCTTTTAAAACCCAGGTAAAATTAAGACCGAAGCAAATGAAAGATATGGATGATGAAAAATTGCATCGACTGGAAAAGGCTGAAGGAGAAGGAATTCAAACTGCAATGTACTCTTGGTTCTTAAAAAGAAAAAAAAGGGGGAAATTACAAAATTTAGATGTTCAAGATCCAAAAGTCACAACTGCTCTACTTAAAAGGAAAGACATTAGTTACGATAATATTACTGATTATACACCACAAGAATTGGCAGAAATTTTAGAAGTAGATGCAGTAATTACTGGAGAATTTGAAACTAATAAACCTATGTCTGAAGGAGCTTCAATTGCTTTGGGTGTTCTTGTAGGTTTTTGGGGAAGTACTAATAATGCAATCGTTAACATGAGTGTACATAATGCTACTGACGGTGTCTTACTTTGGAATTATAATAAAAAAGTTAGGGGTGGTTTAGGAAGTAGCCCAGAAGATTTAATAAATATATTGATGCGTAAAGCATCTAGAAGATTATCTTATACTAAAAACGACTAAGTTAAATTTAATTTATAATAAAAAAGCCTCGCGAACGCGAGGCTTTTTTATTTCTATCCGTTAATAATTTTCTCTTGATGATTTATAGATTCCTGATGTATTGCCTTAAACATCTTAAGAACAAACTCTTCACTTAATCCTTTTTCTTCTCCTTCAAGTACCATTTTACCAAGTATTTCGTTCCAGCGTTTGCTTTGTAGAACAGCAACATTTTTTTGCTTTTTTAATTGACCTATGCCATCAGATACTTTCATGCGTCTACCCAATAATTCAATAACCTGATTGTCTATAATATCAATATTTGCCCTTAAGTTATTAAGGCTGGTATTATACTCTGCTTCCGGATCAGATTCTTTTCTTATTCTTAAATCCTTCATGATTTGAACCAACTTTGAAGGCGTTACTTGCTGTGCAGCATCGCTCCATGCGTTATCTGGATCGCAATGTGTTTCTATCATTAAGCCATCAAAATTAAGATCTAAAGCTGTTTGGGAAACATCAAAAATCATATCTCTTTTACCAGTAATATGAGATGGATCGTTAATTAAAGGAATATCTGGAAACTTATTTTGAAATTCAATAGCCATTTGCCACTCTGGAATATTACGGTATTTTGTTTTTTCATATGTTGAAAAACCACGATGAATGGCTCCAATATTCTTAACACCAGAACTGTAAATACGCTCAATACCACCTAGCCATAATGACAAATCTGGGTTGACAGGATTCTTAATTAAAACTGTTTTGTCTGTACCTTCTAGTGCATCTGCAATTTCTTGCATGATAAAAGGACTAACCGTAGAGCGAGCACCAATCCAAAGCATATCTATATCATGCTCTAAAGCTAGCTTAACATGTGTTGCGTTTGCAACTTCAGTAATAGTCTTCATGCCAGTTTCAGACTTAACTTTTTGCAACCATTTTAAACCTAATGCCCCTACGCCTTCAAAATTTCCTGGTCTTGTTCTGGGTTTCCAAATACCTGCTCTATAATAATTTACATCTGTATCTTTTAGCTCATGTGCTATTTTTAATACCTGTTCTTCTGTTTCTGCACTGCAAGGTCCTGCAATAACCAGAGGATGACTTAAATTCATATCATCCAACCATTTTCTCATTTCTTTTTTGTTTTCCATAATTTACTTCTTAAGCAATTCCGTTTAAAATTTGTTTTATATAATTAGTGTCTTTCATTTCATTGTAAATAGCTTCAAAATCATCTTTTTCCATAAATGCTTTAAATTGTTTTAAGTTATTGATGTACTCCTCAAGAGTTTCGATGACATTGTCCTTATTTTGTTTAAAAATTGGTGTCCACATCTCTGGTGAACTTTTTGCCAATCTTACTGTAGATGCAAATCCACTGCCAGCCATATCAAAAATATCACGTTCGTTCTTCTCTTTTTCAATCACTGTTTTGCCCAACATAAAAGAACTTATGTGTGATAAATGCGAAACATAAGCTATATGTTTATCGTGTGCTTCAGGATTCATATATCTAACACGCATTCCTAAATCATCAAACAACTTTAAAGCTTTTTCTTGTAGCTTGAATGTGGTCTTTTCTACTTCACAAATAATATTTGTTTTTCCTTCAAACAAACCACTGATTGCTGCACTTGGACCAGAATATTCTGTACCAGCTATTGGATGCATAGCAAGAAAATTTCTTCTTTTTGGATGGTTTTCTACGGCTTTACAAATGTCTACTTTGGTTGATCCTGCATCTACCACCAAACCTGTTTCCTGTATTTTATCCAAAATACCTGGCAACAACTTAACCGTTGTATCAACTGGAATGGCTACAATAACCAAATCAGCATTAACAATATCATCCAACGTTGCTTTTTTATCAATTAAATTAAGAGATAAGGCTTTATCAAGAGTTGTTTGCTTTCTACTAATTCCATGAATCACCACTTCTGGATTTAGCCTTTTAATATCTTTAGCAAGGCTTCCTCCAATTAATCCAACACCAATTATGTATATATTCTTCATCATATTCTAGCAATTGATTCTTCTAAATCTTCAGTTGAGGCACATAACGAGAATCTAATATAACCTTCTCCTTTAGTCCCAAAAATGGTTCCCGGTGTAATAAAGATGTGATTGTTTTTAAGAATGACATCTATAAACTCTTCAGCATTTACAAAAGGCGGTAATTTAGCCCAAACAAAAAGACCAGACGAGTTTTTATCATAGGTACAATTTAAAGCTTCGGCCAATTGCCAAACCAGCTCACGTCGTTTTTGGTAAACACTATTTAGAGTGGCAAACCACATTGGTGAGCATTTTAAAGCTTCAATAGCTCCTTTTTGTACACCATAAAACATACCTGAATCCATATTACTTTTTACCTTTAAAATATTAGCTATATGATTGTGATTTCCCAAAACCATTCCAACTCTCCATCCTGCCATATTAAAGGTTTTGCTCAATGAATTCAATTCTAAACAAACCTCTTTTGCGCCTCTCACACTCAATATACTCTTTGGGTCATCATTTAGCACAAAGCTATATGGATTATCGTTAACTACAAGTATGTCATGTTTTTTAGCAAAAGCCACTATATTCTCAAACAGTTCTTCAGTTGCATTTGCTCCGGTAGGCATATGTGGATAATTAAGCCACATTAACTTTACCTTACTTAAATCCAATTGTTCTAAAGCATTTAAATCCGGTAACCAATTGTTTGATTCATCGAGTTCATAAAATATTGGCTTTGCTTCCATTAATCTTGTTACCGAAAGGTATGTTGGATATCCTGGATTTGGTATTAAAACTTCGTCACCCTTATTCAAATAAGCTAAAGAAATATGCATAATACCTTCTTTGCTTCCCATTAGCGGAAGTATTTCGGTTTCAGGACTCACATGAATATTATAATGATCTTTATAAAATGCCGCAATGGCTTCTCTCAATTCTGGAAGACCTTGATAACTCTGGTATTTATGAGCATTTTCATCATATAATCCAGCTGCAAGTGCTTTTATCACTCTTTGTGGAGGTTGCATATCTGGGCTGCCAATACCCAAATTAATTATGGGTTTGCCACTAGCTTTAAGCAGGTTTACCTCTCTCAATTTTTTAGAGAAGTAGTATTCTTCAACGGTATGCAATCTGTTGGCCACTTGTATCATAACCTAGCATTTTTGTATTCGCCTAAAATTTTAAAATCTTGAGCCATGATATCCATAATAGATTTAGCTTTTATACAATCCTTATAATCAGCAAATGTTATATCAACAAAGAAAGCATATTTCCAAGGAGTGTCAATAATTGGCAACGATTGTATTTTGGTTAAATTGAGTTTGCAATCGCTCATCACATTCAGTATGGTTGCCAAACTACCTCGCTTATGGTCTAAAGAAAACTTAAAGGATGCTTTGTTAATTTCGTTTTCAGGTATTTCGTGGTTTTCACGTTTTACAATTACGAATCTGGTTTCGTTATGCGCAATGGTTTGAATACTTGGCGCCAAAACATCCAATTCAAATAGTTCAGCAGCCAATTTGCTCGCAATAGCACCAACACCCTTTAACTGGTTTTCATGAATACGTTGCGCAACTTCTGCTGTATCTTTGTCTTCCACTAATTTGATATGTGGATGTTTTTTAAAAAACTCCTTACATTGCAACAATGCCATAGGATGTGAATACACTTCCTTGATATCTTCTATGGATTGTCCTGATAAAGTCAGTAGATTATGTTGAACATCCAAATAATGCTCACCAACAATATATAGATGATGATTATCTATTAACGCATAGTTAGGAATAATTGAGCCTGCAATAGAATTTTCAATAGCCATAATAACAGCGTCACTTTCTTTATTCATGAGACTTTCTACAACTTTATCAAAAGTAAGACACTCAATAACATTGATCTCTTTTTCAAAATATTGTTGAGATACAATATGATGAAACGATCCCTTTATGCCTTGTATTGCTACTGTCTTTATCATGTAAAAAAAAAGTCTCGATTTTACATCGAGACTCATGGTTAAATTTATGTTTATAAATTACACATACAACGTCTCGATCCTTTTGCTAAAAAAGAAATAAAACCAGTTATAATATGTATAATTTACTGTTGTTCCCATAATTATGTGGCTAAAGTAAATAATATTTTTACAAATCAAAATAGTAAAAAGAATTTTTTATCGTTTTAATTGAAGTTTTGAAGAAAATTAATTAAAAGCCTGTTTAAATTATATTATGTTTATTTTTGAAGATATTTTGCAATCATGTCTATAGAAGTTAAAAACATAACCAAAACCTACGGAAATCAGAAAGCACTTAATGCGGTTTCGTTTAAAGTTGAAAAGCCAGAAATAGTTGGATTTTTAGGACCTAATGGTGCTGGAAAATCGACCATGATGAAAATTCTAACTACTTTTATAGAAGCCAATGAGGGCTCTGCTCTAGTAAATGGCTATGATGTAAAAGAAGATACCAACAGAGTACAACAAAGTGTTGGTTATCTGGCAGAACACAATCCGTTGTATTTGGATATGTTTGTTCGCGAATATTTAGCTTTTAATGCTTCAGTTCATAAAGTGAATAAACAGAGAATTGAAGACGTTATTACACTTACTGGTTTAACTCCAGAAGCTCATAAAAAAATTGGTCAATTATCTAAAGGTTACAGACAACGTGTTGGTTTGGCAAATGCCTTATTACACAATCCTGATGTGTTGATTTTAGACGAGCCAACCACAGGATTAGACCCAAACCAATTGGTAGATATTAGAAACCTTATAAAAACCATTGGTAAAGAAAAAACTGTTTTTCTCTCAACTCATATTATGCAGGAAGTTGAAGCCATGTGTGACCGCGTAATTATTATAAACAAAGGTGTAATTGTGGCCAACAAAAAGCTGAAAGACCTACGCAACGAAAAAGAACAAACGGTTATTGTAGAATTTGACTACAGAATTGAAGATGCTTTTCTAAAGAACTTACCTAAAGTAAAAAAAGTAGTAAATACTGATGGTTTCATCTACGAAATCACATTTTCAACTTCTGAAGATATGCGTTCTTATGTGTTTGATTTTGCACATGACAACCAATTAAAAATTCTCCAACTTAACCAAAAAAATGCGAGTTTAGAAAGTTTGTTTAGAGAACTAACAGCAGAATGATTATTCAGTTACTTCTCTAATTTTTTAAAATCAGGTTATGACAAATATCATCTTTATCACAATAAGCAGGTAGTAATTTTGCTATATCTTTTTTATGGAATAATTTTTAAAATTAGAGTAATTATTCCGATTAAAAGTGAGTAAATAATTATCTTTACAACACCGTAAAATTAATAATGAGCAAAGGAATTTATGTTGCAACCATTGAGCCTAACAGCGGTAAATCTGTTGTTGTTCTCGGCTTAATGCGTATGCTTTTGGGAAAAACTGCCAAAGTAGGCTATTTTAGACCTATTATTGAAAATGTTGAAGCTGGTGAGATGGATCATCACATTAACACAGTACTGTCACATTTTGAGATCGACATAAGCTATAAAAAAACTTACGCATTTACTAGGAATCAGGTGCTTGAATTATATAATCAAGGTAAATCAGGTGATGTTATTGATGAAATTATCCGAAAGTACAAATACCTAGAAGATCGATTTGATTTTGTTTTAGTGGAAGGTACCGATTTTTCGCATGAAGGAGCTATTCTAGAACTGGATATCAACATATTAATATCAAAAAATTTAGGTCTTCCCGTAATCATTGTCTCTCGAGGTGATAAAAAAGAGTTTAAAGAAATTGTTGATGGCATTCAATTGGCATATGATACTTTTAGACTAGATGTTGATGTTCTTTCATTAATGATCAACAAAACAAATCCTGAAAATCTTATCACATTAAAAGATTTGTTAAAATCTCGAATTAATAATGGCACTGATATAACAGTCATTCCAAAAATCAATAGTTTGTCTAGCCCAACAATTAAAGAGATTGCAAGTGCTTTGGATGGTAAGGTAATCTTTGGAAAAGATATGCAGAATAACCTGACCGAACACTTTGGTGTAGGTGCTATGCAATTAAGAAATTATCTTACACACCTCAAAGAAAATGCCTTAGTAATCACACCTGGAGACAGAGCAGACATCATTCTTGGTGCTCTTCAAGCGAACATATCAAAAAATTATCCTAAAATCTCTGGAATCGTATTAACTGGAGGCTTGTTACCTGAAGATTCCATTTTAAAACTCATTGAAGGTCTTTCAAGTGTTGTCCCAATAATTACTGTCAGCGGAGGCACCTATCAAGTAACCAATAGTATTGGTAAGATTAAAGCAAAAATATACGCAGAGAACATAGAGAAAATAACAACCTCTATTTCTACATTTGAAAAACATGTGGACACCAATAAATTAGCTGATAGTTTAATTACTTTTAAATCTGAAATATTAACGCCTAGAATGTTTCAATATAATTTGCTGCAACGTGCTTTAAAAAACAAAAAACATATTGTGTTGCCTGAAGGTTATGACGAACGTGTTTTACGTGCAGCTGCAAGATTGGTCAATGCACATGTAGTTGAATTGACATTAATTGGAGATGAAGAAAAGATTAAAGAACGCATTAAGAAATTTGATATTTTTTTGGACACCAATGCAATAAATATAGTATCTCCATTTAATTCTCCTCACTTTGAAGATTATGTAAACACCTTTTATGAGCTTAGAAAACATAAAAATGTGAATTTGGAAATGGCAAGAGACGCTATGTCTGATGTGTCGTATTTTGGAACTATGATGATTTATAAAGGTCATGCTGATGGCATGGTTTCTGGTGCTGTAAATACCACTCAACATACTTTAAGACCTGCTCTACAATTTATTAAAACAAAACCTGGTGTAAACATCGTTTCTTCTGTGTTCTTCATGTGTCTTGAAGACAGAATTTCTGTTTTTGGAGACTGTGCCATTAATCCAAATCCAAATGCTGAAGAATTAGCAGAAATTGCTATTTCTTCGGCTCAAACTGCAAAAGATTTTGGTATAGAGCCAAAAGTCGCCATGCTTTCTTATTCTTCTGGTGCTTCTGGAAAAGGTATAGATGTTGAAAAAGTTAGAGAAGCAACAAAAATTGTAAAAACTAAAGCACCTAATTTAAAAATCGAAGGCCCCATACAATATGATGCTGCAGTGGACATGCGTATAGGAAAAAGTAAATTGCCAGATTCAGATGTAGCTGGACATGCCAGTGTTTTAATCTTTCCTGATTTAAATACAGGGAACAACACATACAAAGCAGTACAGAGAGAAACAGGAGCATTAGCCATTGGCCCAGTATTACAAGGACTTAACAAACCTGTTAACGATCTTAGTAGAGGATGTACTGTCGATGATATTTATAGTACTGTTATCATAACTGCCATTCAAGCCCAAGAACTTTAATCAATGCAAATATTAGTCCTCAATTCAGGTAGTTCTTCTTTAAAATTTCAATTATTTTCAATGCCAGATGAAACTATCCTTTGTTCTGGCCTGATTGAGCGCATTGGTTTTGAAGATGCCAATTTCAAATTTGAGACCCAAA
>DATGBV010000360.1:0-2039 GCA_035312485.1 Flavobacteriaceae bacterium
AGGAAAAAGTAAATTGCCAGATTCAGATGTAGCTGGACATGCCAGTGTTTTAATCTTTCCTGATTTAAATACAGGGAACAACACATACAAAGCAGTACAGAGAGAAACAGGAGCATTGGCGATTGGCCCAGTTTTGCAAGGACTTAACAAACCTGTTAACGATCTTAGTAGAGGATGTACTGTCGATGATATTTACAGTACTGTTATCATAACGGCCATTCAAGCTCAAGAACTTTAATATGCAGGTATTAGTACTCAATTCAGGTAGCTCTTCTTTAAAATTTCAGTTATTTTCAATGCCAGATGAAACCATCCTTTGTTCTGGCCTGATTGAGCGCATTGGTTTTGAAGATGCCAATTTCAAATTTGAGACTCAAAACCAAACCATTAAACTTAAGGCTTCAATTCTAAATCATAAAATGGGATTGGAACTTTTAACAAAACAACTTTTAGACAAAAATACCGGAATACTAAAATCTCCAGACGAAATCTCAATTGTTGGGCACAGAGTGGTTCACGGTGGAAAACATTTTACAGATACCATAGAAATCACAACTGCTGTAAAAGAAAAAATCAAAACTTTATCTATGCTGGCTCCACTGCACAATCCTGCAAATTTAGAGGGTATAGACGTGGCAGAAGACATATTTCCAAATGCAAAACAAGTAGCCGTTTTTGATACAGCATTTCATCAAACCATTCCAGAATATGCTTATAAATATGCGATTCCTAATGAGTTTTTAGACACATACAATATTCGCATGTATGGATTTCATGGAACAAGCCATAAGTATGTTTCAGAAAAGGCTATAGAATTTTTAGACAAAAAAGAGTCTAAAATAATAACCATCCATCTTGGTAATGGTTGTAGCATGACTGCGGTTAAAAATGGCAAAAGTATTGATCACTCTTTAGGATTCTCACCTTTAGGTGGTTTAATCATGGGAACACGTTGTGGTGATATTGATCCTTCAATTATTTTTTACCTTAACGAAAGGTTAGGAATTGAAATAGACGAAATAAAGTCAATTTTTCAAAAGAAAAGTGGCATGCTTGGTCTTACCGGTTTCAGTGATTTGAGAGATATTCAAAACGAGGCATCACTTGGTAATAAGGCGTGTCAATTAGCTTTGCAAATGAATGCTTATCGCATAAAAAAATATATTGGCAGTTATGCTACGGTTTTGAATGGATTGGATTCCATTGTATTTACAGCAGGAATCGGTGAAAATTCTCAAAGTATGAGACAATTAGTCTGTGAAGAACTAGATTTTTTAGGTATTCAACTTGATAATGAAAAAAATGAAATAGCTTCTAATAAAACAAGAGCAATACATAAAGAAAATTCTAAAGTTAGTATTTTGGTGATTCCCACAAATGAAGAACTGGAAATAGCAAAACAATCAATGTCTTTATTCAAAAATTAAATCTCCTGTGTATACAACTTCAATATCTATAATTGAAGGTTGATTTACTGAAATTAAATTGCCTGTCCCTAAAAGTTCTCCTGTTAAAGATAATTGCGGATTAACAATCATATCATTGCTGCCTCTATGGTACACCTTAACATTTTGGGCGATTAAATTTCTGCCTTCAAAGCGTCCTGAACCAGCATAGAAACCAATAAATGCATTTTCAGTAGTGCCAGAAATATAAAAAGAAGACAAACCATTTGCAACAATATTCAAATTTGTTGAATTGACTTCTATCCTAAAATCACCGACAGTAAATGTTTCTGGCTCATTAAAATCTTCAGAAATGAGCCTTAAACTATTATAATTTAAAACACCTTCAGATAGAATATCATACTGTGTTGAGCTTCTTATTTCAGTAATGTTTGGAGCAGAAACATAAATGGTTGTAATTCCGTAGTCACGAACATAATTACACGTGTTATCATCATTTAAAATAAGTTGATTGTTTACAACTTTGACCTTAACATCATTTATTAGGTTTTTTCCTGTTTCAATAACAACTTTATAGTCTATATCCTCTTTTACAACAAGTTTTATATCTCTGTTGACCAGAATTTTTTCAAA
>DATGBV010000361.1:0-2945 GCA_035312485.1 Flavobacteriaceae bacterium
ACAATGATGGCTTCTGATCCCATTTATTTATTCATTTTAAATGACCTGATACACATCTCCAGAAAAGAGTAAATCGTCTATTTTATGAAACTTTGAATTAGCTTTTACTTGTTTAGCCTGTTCGTCTTTACGTTCTTCTAGAGTAATATCGTCAAAACTTCTAATAATTCCTGTAACCATAGGGTATTTTAATCGAACTAACATTTGATGTAATGTAGGGTCTTCTTCTTTAGCATTATGCACTAATAGATCTTCTTGAGTGATATTATTTTCTCCTATGGTTACAACTTCTAGTTTTAGCTTGTTTAATATTAAACCTTTATCTCGTTCTTTACCAAAAATCATAGGTTTACCATGTTCTACAAATAATTGTTTGTCTTCTCTTACGGCCTTATCCGTAAATTCAGTAAAGCAGCCATCATTAAAAATAGGACAATTCTGCATGACTTCAATTAATGATGTCCCTTTAAACTTTTCAGCATCAATAAAAATCTGTGTCATTTCTTTTGGTGTGTTTCCACCAATTCTAGCAAAGAAACGTGCTTGTGAACCCAAGGCTAATTCTCCTGGCAAAAATGGTGGTTGGGTATTTCCGTAAGGAGAAGATTTTGTTTTTTGACCAACTAAGGAGGTTGGCGAAAATTGACCTTTGGTCAACCCATAGATTTCGTTATTAAATAAAATGACGTTCAAATCGACATTCCGTCGTAACACATGAATGAAATGGTTTCCGCCAATGGCCATAGAATCACCATCACCAGTTATAACCCAAACACTTAAATCTGGATTTGCCAATTTTACACCAGTTGCAATTGCCGGCGCTCTACCATGAATACTATGCATGCCATAAGTGTCCATGTAATAAGGGAAACGTGATGAGCACCCTATTCCAGAAATAAAAACAACATCTTCTTTTTTAACTCCCATTTCAGGAAGTGCTTTTTGCATTGCCCTTAATATAACATAATCATCACAACCAGGACACCACCTTACTTCCTGATCACTTGCAAAATCCTTGAACGTGTATTTCTTTTCCACTGTTGTTTCCATATCAAGAAATCAATTGTTTAAATTTTTGAACCAACTCTGCATTGCCAAATGGCAAGCCTTGTACTTTGTTATATTGTAAAATCTCAAATTCATTGAAATTCATCCTTAAGACTTTAGCAAATTGCCCACTATTTAATTCACAAACTACAATTTTTTTGAATCGTTTTAAAACTTCTGAAGTGTTTTTAGGCAATGGATTTATATAGTTGAAATGAGCATAGCCAATAGTATCGTGACCTTCCTCATTCATATATTTCACGGCAGAATGTAAAGATCCATAAGTTCCACCCCAACCTATAACAAGCAAATCTCCATTTTGAGTAAACTCAACTGGTAATTCTGGAATATAATTTTGGACACGTTTAATTTTTTCAGCTCGAATATTCACCATGTATTCATGGTTTTCTGGAACGTATGACACATTTCCACTCACTCGGTCTTTTTCAAGTCCTCCAACACGATGCTCCAAGCCTGCGGTTCCAGGAATCGGCCATTTCCTTGCCAGTGTAGGTTCGTCTCTATCATAAGGATGCCAATTATCATTAGCCTCATGAATAATATGATTTTTAATATCTGGCATATCGTTCACCGACTTAATTTTCCAAGGCGCAGAACCGTTAGCAATATATCCGTCCGATAATAATATCACAGGAGTCATATGTTCTAATGTGAGTTTTGATGCCTCATAAGCAAAATCAAAACAGTTTGCTGGCGTACTTGCTGCTATTACAATTACTGGGCTTTCTCCATTCCTTCCATATAAGGCTTGTAACAAATCGGATTGTTCTGTTTTTGTTGGTAATCCAGTTGAAGGACCTCCACGTTGCACATTGACGACTACCAAAGGCATCTCGATAATCATTGCTAAACCTAATGCCTCACCCTTTAAAGCCAATCCAGGGCCAGAAGTTGTGGTTATTGCTAAATTTCCAGCAAATGATGCACCAATGGCTGATGTGATTCCAGCGATTTCATCTTCAGCTTGAAAAGTCTCTACTCCAAAATGCTTATGTTTTGCCAGTTCGTGTAGAATGTCTGAAGCTGGAGTAATAGGATAGGATCCCAAAAATAAATCCAATTTAGATTTTTCAGCTGCTGCTAAAAATCCCCAAGCAGTAGCCGTATTGCCCATAATAATCCTATAAGTACCGGCTTTCATTTTTGCAGGTGCAATAGTATAGGCGTTTGGTATAAGCTCCAAAGTTTCGGCGAAATAATAGCCAGTGTTTAAAACCTTGGTGTTCGCTTCTATTAAATGGGGTTTAGCTTTGAATTTTGCTTTGAAGAATTCAATCGTATGATCCAGAGACCTGTCATACATCCAATATACCATTCCCAAAGCAAACATGTTTTTACTCCTTGTAATACTTTTATTATCTAACCCTTCAACATCCTTTAGAGTTTCTTTAGTTAATGATGTCATTGTGACTTCAATAACGCGGTAGTTTTCAAGGCTACCGTCTTCCAAAGGATTGGACTCATAATGTGCTTTTTCTAAATTCTTTCTGGTAAAGGCATCAGTGTCTACAATAATGGTATGACCTGGTTTTACAGCATGCAAATTGGTTTTTAATCCAGCTGGATTCATAGCTACCAATAGGTCAACCTCATCACCAGGTGTGCTAATTTCAACACTTCCTATATGGACTTGAAAACCAGAAACACCATAAAGGCTACCTTGTGGCGCTCTAATTTCGGCTGGATAATTTGGAAAAGTGGCAACATCATTACCAAACATAGCGGAGGTGTCAGAGAACTGTGTTCCTGTTAATTGCATACCATCACCAGAATCTCCTACAAATCTAATAATAACAGCCTCTAATACTTCAGGCAGATGATTTGATTCTGTTGTAACCATGACTTATGATAAATTATAAAAAATTAATTAACTTTAT
>DATGBV010000362.1:0-5362 GCA_035312485.1 Flavobacteriaceae bacterium
AACCAATAAGGAGCTTTCAAATAAATTGAACTTATCAGTTACAGCAGTTTATGAACGTATTAGAAAATTAGAACGAGAAGGTATTATTGACAGCTATGTGGCATTGGTAAAAAAGGAAAAAGTCGATAAAGCATTTGTTGCCTTTTGTCATATAAAATTGGTTCAGCACTCACAAGACTATGTGATGAAATTTGAAAAAGAAGTTGCTAAACTAGATGAGGTTATGGAGTGTTACCACATTAGCGGAGATTATGATTATTTGCTCAAAGTCTTGGTTACAGATATGAAGGCATTTAGAGAGTTTATGGTAAAAAAATTAACAAGCATAGACCATATTGGAAGTACACACAGTATGTTTGTCATTAATGAAGTAAAACATACAACAAGCATTTCCATTTAAAATGAAATCTGTTCCCTATAAATTAATAGAGTTTTTTATTGCCTTTATAATTATACCAATAAGTTTTGCACTTAATTTTGATTGGAGGATAAAAGGTATTATTGGGTTACTAGGTTTTTTCTATATTGTTTTTGTTCTCTTAAAAGTTGAAAAAAAAGCTTTTAAAATAGCACCAAACTTAAACTGGAAACGTTTTTGGAAAATTACTTTCATCAGATTTGCTGCCATTGTTATATTAACATTTTTGTATATCTGGTTTTTTGACAGAGAAAATCTTTTTACTGTCATGATCAATAAACCCAAGCTTTGGCTAATCATTCTTTTTATTTATACTTTTCTTTCCGTTTATCCACAAGAGCTTATTTACAGAACCTTCTTTTTTCAACGTTATGCAAAGTTGTTTTCAAATGAAAAAATTTTTATTTTTACTAATGCTGTTATATTTTCCCTTGGTCATATATTCTTCAAGAACACGTTAGTCATTATTCTTACTTTTTTTGGAGGACTGTTATTTGCATTAACTTATAACAAAACAAAATCAACATTATTAGTTTCTATAGAACACGCTATTTATGGTTGTTGGTTATTTACGGTTGGTATGGGAAACATGCTTGGTTTTCCTTCATAAAGTTTAACATAAAGCAATGTTAAACTATGAGTTAGTTTTATAATTACTTATTACCTTTTGTAAAAATTAATCAATTATGAAACGTAATCAGTTTATTAAAACTGTAGGCATCGGCTCTTTACTTATTCCTACAGTACCAATATTTTCATTAAATAAAACTCAAGAAGAGCCTCAATTAGACAAAGCTTTGGTTCAAGAGTTTGTTGGTAAATCACATAGCGACCCAGATAGAGTTAAGGAGCTTTTAACTGAAAATCCAACATTGCTCAATGCTGCACACGATTGGAAGTATGGAGATTTTGAAACTGGTTTAGGTGCTGCAAGTCATGTTGGGAATAAAGCGCTAGTGCAGTACTTTTTAGAACAAGGAGCGCAGGCCAATATTTTTACTGCTGCGTTATTTGGAAGAATGGATATTATTAAACCAATGTTAGATTTTTCTCCAAATATTCTACATGCTAAAGGACCACATGGCTTTACTTTATTGCATCATGCTGACAAAGGTGGAGAAGATGCTTTAGAAGTTAAAGAATATCTCATTTCTTTAGGGGCAAAAGAAACCAAGATTCCATTGTATTAAGTCCGTATTTTTTTATTGCCTTCCCATAAAACATTCGTACTTTTGTATTCCTTATAATTAATTTAAGATTAAACACATTTTTATGAATTCATATGATGTAGCCATTATAGGTTCTGGTCCTGGAGGTTATGTAGCAGCCATACGTTGTGCACAACTAGGCATGAAAACAGCCATTATTGAAAAATACTCTACTTTAGGTGGTACTTGTTTAAATGTTGGTTGTATACCTAGTAAAGCACTTTTAGATTCATCACATCATTACGAAGATGCTGTAAAACATTTTGAAGAACACGGCATTGATATTCCAGGAGAGGTAAAAGTGAATTTAGAACAAATGATTACTCGTAAACAAGCTGTGGTTGACCAAACTACAGGTGGTATCGATTTCTTAATGAAGAAAAATAAGATTGATGTTTACGAAGGTTTAGGAAGTTTTAAAGATGCAACACATATTATCATAAAAGGAGATAATGAAGAAGAAATTGAAGCTAAACATACCATTATCGCAACTGGCAGTAAACCATCCAACTTACCCTTTATTAAATTGGATAAAGAGCGTATTATCACTTCAACAGAAGCTCTAAAACTTAAAGAAATTCCAAAGCATTTAATTGTTATTGGTGGTGGAGTTATAGGTTTGGAACTGGGTCAAGTTTATAGACGTTTAGGAGCCGAAGTCACGGTTGTTGAGTATATGGATCGCATTATTCCAACCATGGATTCAGGCTTATCTAAAGAGTTGAATAAAGTTTTTAAGAAAGCAAAATTCAGTATTAATGCTTCACATAAAGTAAAATCAGTTGAGCGTAAAGGTGATGAAGTTATCGTGAAAGCTGACAACAAAAAAGGTGAAGAAGTAGAGTTTAAAGGCGATTATTGTCTGGTTTCTGTTGGACGTCGTCCTTATACAGATGGTTTAAATGCTGAAGCTGCTGGTGTAAAATTAAATGATAGAGGACAAATTGAAGTCAATGATCATTTACAAACAAGTGCTTCAAATATTTATGCGATAGGTGACGTCATTAAAGGTGCCATGTTGGCACACAAAGCTGAAGAGGAAGGTGTTTTTGTGGCTGAAACTTTAGCAGGACAAAAACCACATATAGATTACAACTTAATTCCAGGTGTGGTTTACACTTGGCCAGAAGTAGCCGCTGTTGGTAAAACCGAAGAAGAACTTAAAGAAGCTGGTGTAGACTATAAATCAGGGCAATTTCCAATGCGTGCTTTGGGTAGAAGTAGAGCGAGTATGGATTTAGATGGCTTTGTAAAAATTCTAGCCGATAAAAACACAGATGAAATTCTTGGTGTCCATATGATTGGTGCACGTGCTGCAGATATGATTGCCGAAGCTGTTGTAGCTATGGAATACAGAGCATCTGCAGAAGATGTTTCGAGAATGTCTCATGCGCATCCAACATTTACAGAAGCCATCAAAGAAGCAGCTTTGGCAGCTACTGAAGATAGAGCACTTCACATTTAAAAAATAATAAGTTGAAAAATATCTAATTTTACTTAATGTTTTGAAAATCAAATTTTGACGTTGTAAAAAAAGATAATTTTTCCTACATTGTAAGGGCGAAATGAATTTCCTATTTGTTTCCAAAGTCGCCTTGAATTAGCTTTTATTCTTTACTCATGATTATGTTATGGTATTAACCAAATACCAAAATAATAGAACATGAAAACAAAATTACTTGCTTTTATTCTTGCCCTCTCTTTTATCGAAGCTTATGCCCAATATACAATGATACCTGATGCTAATTTTGAACAGGCGTTGATAAATTTGGAAATTGACTCCAATATGACTCCAGATGGTCAAGTCTTGACCACAGAGATAAGTAGCGTGACAAGTTTGGATATTACTAATTTAGGGATATCAAATCTTGCTGGAATTGAAGGGTTCACGGCCTTGGAAACACTGATATGTAGATTCAATAATTTAACATCTGTCAATTTAGCCTCAAACACTAGCTTAACATATTTAGATTTATTTGAAAATAGTTTGACCACCATAAATGTTTAAGCGAATACTGCGCTTACTCATTTAGATCTTGGGGCATTCGATAAAATTGGTAAACGAAACCAAATAACTGTTATAGATGTTGGCATGAATACAGAATTAGAATTTTTAAACCTCAATTATAACGATTTGGATGATATAGATGTCTCTTTAAATGAAAAATTAACTGGTTTAGGATGTTCTGGAAATAATTTGACTGATCTTGTTCTCACAAACAACGATTTGCTAACGAGTTTAGGTTGTAGCGGCAATAGTATAAGTAGTTTAGTTTTAACTACTAATACCAATCTAGAAACAATTACTTGTTATGGTAATGGCATGACAAGTCTCACTCTACCAGTTACCAATACTGTTACAAGATTGGATTGTTACAATAATAATTTAACAGGAACTCTGGACGTTTCAGATTTTACCAATTTGGAAATATTATGGTGTTACAATAATAGTCTTAGTGGAACCTTAAATTTGTCTAGTAACGAGCTGATAGAGAACGTTGATTGTAGTGATAATAATTTAGGAGGTCTATTATTGCCTGATACGACAACTTTGTTCAGATTGGTCTGTGACAATAACCAAATCACGTCTTTGGATGCGTCTCAAAACTCCGGTTTGACCACTTTTTGGTGCTTTGAAAATCAAATTTTAAGTCTTTTAGTGCCCACAACAAACGGACTTACAACATTATGGTGTAATAATAATAATCTAACCTCTCTTGATGTAAGCACTTTGACCGGCTTGGTCAATTTGGATTGTGGCCATAATCCGATGTTGACTTCACTAACATTACCAAGTACACCACCTTTGGTAAATCTATGGGTTTATGATGTAGGTTTTTCGAATACTAATTTTCTTGCAGGAAATACGAGCTTGGAATTGCTGGACATAGGGCTTAACGGTTACGACGATGCCGATGTTGATGTTAGTCCTTTCACAAGCCTAACAGAACTCTATTGCAATGGAAACAATTTAACTACATTGAACCTGGCAGGCAACTCTCAATTATTATACTTGGGAATTTATGATAATGCTCTAACCCAGCTCAATTTAGAAAATAATTTGCTATTGGAATGGGTAAGTTGTGGTGGCAACCCAACCTTACCAAGTACAGGTGTCACTTTGCCCAGTTCGGAGAACCTAACCACGTTTTGGGCATTTGGCAACGGATTTACGGATTTGAGCTTTTTAAAACCAATAAGCCGAGCAAACTTGCAGTATTTTGATGTCGGCGATGGGAATTTGACGAGTATTGATGTTAGTGATATGATTGAACTTATAGAGTTTTATTGTAACGGAAACAGCTCTTTATCATACCTTGACATCAGTAACAACTTTAATGACATTTTAGATTGGATGTGGGCACATAATACAGATTTGACTTGTGTTCAAGTTGATAGCAAAATTGATGCGGACAGTAGAGATACTTATTTATGGCAAATACCTGGTGCCGCAACTTATGAAGAAATGTGCGCGACAGCTAGCACAGAAAACTTTGCATTATCAAGCATTTCAATTTATCCAAATCCAACAAAAGATGTTTTTGAAATAGACTTGAATATTGATGTTGATTACAAGCTGCATAATATTCTAGGGCAAGAAGTTTTAAGCGGTTCTTTTACGCAAGGGATAAATAAACTGGATGTTTCTTCTATCTCAAGTGGGCTTTATATATTAAACTTAAATAGTAAAATAGGAAGCATTTCCAAAAAGTTGGTTAAAAATTAATTAAGTTAA
>DATGBV010000363.1:0-2154 GCA_035312485.1 Flavobacteriaceae bacterium
CGAAGGAAAATCAGATGTAACAAAACGAGCAACTAACTTTGGTTTAGATTAAAAATAGCAATTATTTTTATACGGTGTTACCATACGTTTTTAAATATTATTCTTATTCAGATATTCAATTAAACATTCTTTCGATTTGCGAAAATTCTTTTTCTCTTCTTTAGTCAACTCTATATATCTATAACTGATGATTGACGAGGTTTTGCTTAATCCAGTGTTGCAATAACTTGCAAATTCACCAGAACATTTGCAATTGCGTTGGTCCAATTTAATTATTTGAATCGCAGTATTCCCGACTCTAAACTTTTTAGTTTTTTTTGAATCAAATAAAGCACTAACATCCCACAAATTTGCAGAGTGGGTCAATCCTTTTACATTGTCAAATTTTGGGTCATTACAACACAATTGTGAAGTCAAATCAGAATCAATACACAAATAGGAGATTTCTAAAATATTCGTATCTATATTTTCAAATTCTTTGGGACTTTCTATCAACCAATATGAATTTTCAGCATCAATCCAATCTTTCTGATACTCACTAATCCAAATACCATACGAGTAGGATTTCTCAAAGTTCAGTTGAGCATTTATTTTTTCGGTCAAAAGGTGCAACAATAAAAATACTAAAAGTAGTTTATTTCGATTTCTCATTGGACAATGGATTTTCTTAATGTATGGTAACGGTCTTGGCTATGGTTTCGTTGCGGAATGGTTCGGCAGAAATATTCCGCCGTAAACCAAAGTTAGCAAATACGTAGGAATTTCCGAGAGGAAATTCCGCCGCAATGAACTATAGCCGTTGTTGTGTGTAGTGTTTTTATTCAAATTCTGATTTTTCCAATGCGCTGATTAATTCATTTCCGTTCTTTTCATCTTGATAAACAATTAATATATCCAGCTTTTTGTTGTCAAATAAACGACTGAAATTTTTAAATGTCGTTGTAACATTGTTTTTTCCGTAAATTTTCATTTCGAAAGTCTTAAATTCCAGTCCTGAAATAGATTTAGTGGATATTTCAGTCCGATACTCTGATTCAGGCATTTTATATTTAAAAGACGTTTCAAAAATCTCATTTGCCTTATTAAATTCGGTTAGAAAATTTTGGATTGAGTCAAGTTCAGTAAATTGTGCTTGAAACTTGTTGGTTTTGCCTTTCATAAAGTTGAAAACGGGAATTGCTACAATTTTAATTTTTTGATTGTATGCTTCCTCAATTATTCTTTTCCCTTTTTCTTGAGTTTTTTCGGTTAATGGTATACTTTCATAATTCTCTGGAATAGTTACTCGCCATTTAAATTCTTCGCTATAAATTTCAGTTCCGGAATTTTGACAACCGAATACTAATATTAAAAGGAAAAAGTAAATATTATTCTTCATTTAGATTTTTGGTTGGAAGTGATTTTCAACATTACACACAACGGTCTCGTATAACCGTCAGTTACGGGTTAATATTCGGTTTGGCACAGACTTTAGCAATTCCGAGTGGATTCGGACGTAGTCGAATCCGCCGTAATTGCGGTTATACATTGTTGGCAATAGTTTTTTTATTTCAGTTCTCAAGTTTCTAAAGACTATTTAATTCCGCTAATTTGTCGATTAAAAGACTTCTATAACTTTCCATATAATCGGGATAAATTGCATTTCTAAAACGCCAAGATTTATGAAAACCATCGTTGTCTTGATATTCTAAATAAAGTCCTCCATTTTCATTAGTACAGTCAGTGCAATCTAAATATCCATTAGGCTCATTAAATATTTCATCTGGTAATTGGGTTATCAATGATTCAAAATCTTGGTAATTTGCGTTATTCATAAGTTGAAAATTACCCTCAAAAAATGTGTTGTCGGGATAATTATAATCAATGTCTCTGTAAACATTTTCAGTGTCTATTTTGTAAATCGAAGAACAATCGCCTGAACAGCTTGAATCTGCAAACCATCCAAAAATAAGTGTTCCGTTTCTTTGAGTATTTTCATTTCCATTGTCATCATCAGAACTGCATCCAGACAAGATTAATACTAATGATAAGGTTAAAATAAAATTCAGTTTTTTCATTGCGTAGAATTTGGTTTAAATTATTGCCAACGTTTACGTATATGGAAAGTTGCGTGTTTGTGTGCGAGGATTTTCCGAAGGAAAATCAGAAGCTAGC
>DATGBV010000364.1:0-3210 GCA_035312485.1 Flavobacteriaceae bacterium
GAAAGGTAATCCATAGCTCTACGATATTCAACTACAGTTTTAACAATCATATTTCTAGCTCGAAAGAGCCACCCTTTTTGAAAAATGAAGACATCAGGAGATTCATAATCATTATTTATCAAGCGTTCACCGTGATATTCTGCATCCAAGGTAAGTACAGCGTATCCAGAATCAATTAATTTCTTGGTTAGTATACCACCAGAGTTAAAACTGTTTTCTTGCCACCAACTCTCCTTTGTATCACCAACCCCATGTAATAATAGAATACATGGGAAAGGTCCGTCTCCCTTTTTTGGGATTGATAAATAGCCAGGAACACGACTATCATTTATGCCACGAAAAACTATTTTTTCCTTTATATAACCCAATTCATCTATTTTATCAATAATGTTCTCTTCCAAGGGAATACCTTTATCATATTCAAAGAATTGACTCATCACTTCAAATGATTCAGCGTCAATAAAGTCAAGTGCAGTGGATTTTGATTCTTGAGCTTTTAATGAATAGCTAGTAATAAATAAAATGATTGTTGCTAATTTTAGTATAGAGTTACTTAATTTCATAATGGTAATTTTTAATTGGCTACAACGGTTTTGTATATGGCTCGTAGCGTGTAAATTAGCGATTATTTTTCGGTTGAGCACAAGCCAGATTTTTAAATTTTACTATTTATCTTTTTTATTGGAAATCGTCAAATTTAAAAATTTGGCGACTTTCCAAATACGCCATAACATCGATTAAGCAACTGATTAGCTATGAGCTATATACGGTGTTGTGTGCCGTATTTTTTAATGTTCTGATTTAAATCCATTCGAGAAACTTCCCGAGTTATTTTCTCCTTTATAGCTTATTTGAACGCTGTAAGGTTTTCCTTTAACTAATTTTTCTGTTTCCAAAGTGAATGAGTTCAGTCCTTTTTTTGATTTGGAATCCAAGAAACCCATTACTTTATCTGTTTCGTAATCTTTTATCTCAATTACAACATCAAGTTTTTCTAGAAAATATATTTCTACTTCTACTTTGTTGTTCGATATACTATAAATATCTCTAATGTTTGACTTGTCTGTTATGTACGCTCTTTCTCGTTTAGTACCTTTTTCTATTCCTTTAATTTTTGAATATGTAATTATTCCTTGAACATTACCAAACTCTACAAATGGCATTGGAAAAAAGGGAAGAATATAATAACGGTATGGGTCAGGTGTTGCTTGAATAATCTTTTCATATGTAAATCCGTTGATAGTGTCTTTACTTACTCCTTGAAGAGAAAATCCTTTCTGTCCGTTTTGCTCAATAATTTTAAGTTCAGTTCTGTAGTCTTTGAAAGGAATAAATTGAGGTCCGTAATAATATCCACTATCTGAAACTTGCATCAAAAATTCTTCTGGTCCATCTTTTGAACCGCTCAAATAATTGTAACCTTCAATTTTTAGTTTAAGTGATTTATTTCCATCAACTATTGTGTCACCAATGTATTTGATATTCTTAAATTGTTTGTCTTGGTATTCGGCAATTCCTGTTGTGTCATTGTACCATTTCCTACGATAGAACAATTGTATTTCGTCTCCTTGTTGAATATCAAATCTATTATTTGCTTTAAAATTATTTTTAATTCCTTCTGAAATGTCATTGTAGTTATCTCCAATAAGTTGTTTCGTGTAGAATTGTCCATTGCTAGAAAGAACTAATGTTTTCAAGTCAGGAATAATTACTGCATAAATTTCTGAATTGTCCGACTTAAAATATTTTCTTGGTGTTTTGTTTGTAGCAATTAGGCTATCTCTTGGAAAACTTGTTCTGGTATCAATAAATTCAAGAGAAGCTTTTGTCTTTTCTCCAAAGAGAGTTGCATTCTGTTCGCTTGTCGCATTGTAGTCAATTTTGTGAACGATTTCAAAGTTTGCGTTAAGAAGCTGATAATTGTCGTTTGAAAATGATTCATAATAGATTTCGGATTTTTCTATTTCTGAATAATCAACAAAGTCTTCCGTTTTGAATTTGTGGAACTGTTTATTTTCAATTATCGTATCTTTTATATCAGTTCTAACTTGAAGTCCGATAATCTCATTATTCTGGTCAAAGTATGTTGCTCGCAGATAGATTTTTGATTCAGCCATTTCTTTTCTGCTTTCTTGTCCGAAGCAGAATTGAGTTGCAAAAATTAAAGTCAGAAGTATTTTTATTCTCATTTATTGGGTTTTCGTTATATGGCACACAACGTTGTTGTATATGGTTTGTTGCGTGTTTTAAGCACCTAATTTAGCAATTACAAACCGAATAGAAAATCCGCGAGGATTTTCGTAAGTAGGCTAGGACTAGCAATAAATTATATACGGTGTTACCCATAGGCTTTTTCTTTATTATTTCAGTTGGAAATGTATATGGTCATCGTGTCTAACTGCTTGACATCCGTGAAATCGGACTTTTCCATTGTTCAAATTCAATCGAGTTTTTAAATGTGGTTCGATGAATAATTTACCAATACTTTTTTGTTTTAAAATCAATTCTACTAATTGTCGAGTTCCTTTTTCGGAAAACTCAATGTCTTTGTTTATTGTGCCTAAAGTCAGATATTTTGGAAAATCATATTGCCAATTTCCATTTTTCTTACAAACAGCGTTTTGGTCATATTCTTTTTCGGTCGGCATTTCATAAACACCATATCCACTAACTGATGGTTTTTTATTAGTCAATTGTCCGTTGTCATTTTCGTAAATCAGAGAAACGTCAATTTTCTTTCCGTCATTATGACTTAAGTGAGGCAAAAGAGGAAATTTGTTAATAAATGGAAAATTCGCATCGAGATAAACCATTTTTATTCCTGCGTTTAGTCTCTCAAATTCGGTTGCTATTTGTCCGATTGATTTGTTCAATTCAGGTCTTACATAGTTTCTATTTGCAAGTTTATAAAAGAAAGAACGAGCATTTAAAAATTCCGTTTCCTTTATTTTTTCACGTCCGAAAATTGGTGCGACATTTGGAACGATTAAAAATGTTGCGAGTAAATATAGAACTGCGAAAATTCCAATCCGTTTTAATCGTTTCTTTTCCGCACTTTTCTTAACCAACAAAATTGCAATCAAATATATTATTCCACCTATTTGAGTTACAACAGTCAAAAAAGCGATAATTATTATGTGAAGCAGTATTTTCAATGGTTGGTTCAGCTGTCTTGTCCTGAAATATGGCTACAGGTTAAAATTGAATTTA
>DATGBV010000365.1:0-4095 GCA_035312485.1 Flavobacteriaceae bacterium
CAAAAATTAACGCTTTAAATGATGTAGAGTTTGCGGCCGCTTTTTCTGCTACAAATAAGCAAAGAATTGATGCTATTAAGCAAAGGCTAGAAAGAGAAAAGGGAGTGCCCTCGCCTGATTTGAGAAATTTGTTTTTTAATGAACGATTTAGGAGTTCTCAATTCGGCCAATCTGATGCACTAGCTGTTATGGATCAAATTTCTAATCTATTATCTGAAAGACAAAGGTTATTAATTCAGGCTGCAAATTCATTAAAAAATATTTCAGAAGTTGTTTCATTAAATAGTGAAGATAAAGGGTCTACAGCTGCATTATTTCCATCATTAAATGGAAAATCAGAAATTCCAAAAATCATTGAACATATGATTGAGGATGAAACCAATGATGATCTTGGGCATGGTTCTGGTGGGCGTTTTGTGATTCGGGATAGTCAGATTTTAAACTTGTCCATTAAAGAGGTTCCTCCTGAGATGACATTAGTTGAGGTAAATGGATTATTTGGAGAAGGTTTTGTGCCTCTTTCTGGCGAGTTTACTGCAACGAAAGATGGTGGAACAATAGTATCCAGTGCTTGGGCTGTTGATTATGATATGTGGCGCATGTATGGTTTTCGCGGAGCACAGCCTGTATCTGCGCCATTCTTTTCAAATCCAGATACGCAATGCGCTCCTTTTGCTGTATATTTATTAAATCAGGAAAGAAAGAAAATTCTTCAAGGAAATGCTGTATTAGTTGGTAATGAATATTATCAACCAGGAGATGTTATATATATTGAGTCTCGTGATTTGCTATTTTATGTTGAACAAGTTTCTCATGTATTTGATTATAGTGGAACATTTACAACATCATTGCGTTTAACATATGGACATAATCCTGGTGAATATATTCCAACAATTTTGGATATTGTTGGGAAGTCTCTGTATCAAAATAAAAACATGCACACATCATATAGGAATAATCGTTTTGATCATCCAAATGGTGAAAGGCCAATTGGAGTGGTTACATTTGATAATTTAATAACAGAAGAAAGTGAAATAGGAGGTGTGTCGCTTGCTAATTTATTAGTTGGAAAACAGGGTAATGAAAACAAAAAAACACTTAACAATATATTTTTAAAAAGCACAGATCTTATTAATTCAATATCTGTAAATAATAACAAAAAACCAGTGATTAAAATTAGAATTTATTATAATTCGAAGTTTGGTGCTGTTGATCAAAATTTGTTGGATGCAGCTAATGCTGTTTCTAATTGGCTGAAAAACCCCCAGCAAGTAGATTCTACAAATAGTCAAGGATTAATTTCTATAAAAAATGCATCAACATTTTCTAATAATGATAATATTATTGTTGAAACTATAGATAAGGCAATTGACACAGATCATTCACCTTCTCAGCAAGCATGGTTCGGTGTGCGTAAAATGCTTGAAGGAAGCGGTTCTCCATCTGAACAGGTGCTTTCTTTTGGTGAGCAAAATGATCAAATACTTAGTTCATCTAAACGCCAGGACAGAGTGTTATATACAAATATAATAGATGTTTGGCTTGATTTTGAAAGCATAGTAGATTCTGTAGAAAATACAAGGCCAGGCACAGAAGCAAATAGTCAGGCAGAGCAAGAAAATGCAGAAACTATTACAAATGCTAGCAATAGGCGGGCAAACACATGATTAGCCCATATTTAGGTTTGTTGAGAGAGGGGAATGTCATTGATGTAAATGCACGCAATGGAACTATGCGCGTAGGCTTGGTATTAGCCGAATCAACAACACATTCGCGTATTGAATTTGAGGTGCCTATTCCTGGCTCATGGACTGGTCCTAATGGGGAGTTTACTGGCGGATGTCCATTAGTTGGTAGCAGGGTTTGGTGTGCGCAAGCTCAAGGCAATAGATGGGTACCTCTTGTGTTTTCTCAATCGGAAAATGTTCCAGGCGATAAAACAACGTCAACATCAACGAGTGTGTTTCAAAATCCAATGGCTGCTTTGCGTTCTGGCAGATGGCTTACACAAGTTAATAATAGCATAAGAATTTTTGCAGATCCAATAATCGGTATTCAGGCGGGAAATCCACGACAGTATATACATTTGGATCCTAATCAAGAATTGTTTAGTAATGTTTTTGAAAATCAATTGAGTTTTAGTAATGCATCAAGAAGAATAGATGGTGTGGTTAAAAGAGATTTAGTTGTAAATTCAAATCGCAATTCTTCTTCTTTGGAATCACATTTTTATAATCCAGCCCTTACTACAATTTGCCTTGACCCAAAAACATCGACTGGAGGAGCTATACACAGAAATCCTCCGTTTGCTGAAGTTCGTGAAATTGTTTATGAGTTTTCTAATGAATTTGGTTTTACAAATGATGAACGTGAAATTGATATTTATGATAACGAAGATGAGATTCCAGAGCTTATAACAACAGGGTTTAATCGCAGGACTAGTAGGGCAGATACATTAAGTTTAAGCCAAATATATCCGAATCATTTGATTGAAAGTATTAAGGGTACAGTTGTAGATATATATGGCAACATTGTTGATTTAAATCGCTGGCCATTACCAAGCGGGAAAGTCAGTGCTTTATCTTTTAAAAGAACTGAGGGCGATAAATCTCAAACATTTAAAAAGCTTCGTGAACAGGCGCGAAAGAGCTTGGCCTATCATATTGAGATTAATACTAGAAATTCTGAGATTCAAGGGTTTAGTGATTTAAAAACAAGTCTTGATAACCCTGTAAATTTTGCAAGAAACCGTAGTCATTTTTTCTTTGATGTTGATAAAGAAGGTCAGTTCAAATGGAATGTGCCAGCATCTAGTGAAGTTGGTAATGTTCCTTTGCTTGTTCGTTATGAAAATTATACCACACTAAAGGCTGCTGAAGAAGAGTCTGATCCAAATAAATTTCGTAGAAATAATACTCGTCAAGATGTCTTTTTAGAAAGCTTTGGCATTGGCGCTGTTACTTTGAAGCGTGGTGAATCAGATATTGATGGAGTGAATGCTGTAGTTGATCGTAGAGATGAAGTTGGTGAGCTTAAGCTTGGAACAGCGTATCATAATATTCAAAATACATTAGAATTACATAATCGTTCCGAAGCAGACCCTGTATTTTTTCATCCCGAAAACTCTTTAAATCAATTGCCATTACTTGGTGATATTGTAAATCCAGAAATTATTGTATCTGGTCCCAATGCAAATGCTGGTGGAAGAAGCGGAACAATTAGTTTGGACGGGTTTTTAAACCTTAACATTGGTGCAAATACATCTGATAGACAGTCATTATGGTTAGATTGTGCCGGTGGTATTGTTGCTAATATTGGCAGAGACCTAAATAATCGTAGTTATCAGGGCAGATTTGATGGTGATATTTTTATCCAAGTGGGAGGTACAACGGTTACTGGAGACGTGCGATTTGAGGATGAAGAAAACCCAAGCAATGCAGTCGTAGATTTGAGAGTGGTTAATAACGGTATGATGACAATTATGCGAATTGATGAGCAGGGTGTGAGAGTTGCTACACCTGGGGGACTGGATATAGTATCTCGTGGGAAGATGCGTTTTACATCTTCAAGTAATGATATTGTTTTTAATGCTAAGGGTATTTATTTTTATGGTGATGATGCTGGTAGAGGCCGTTGGGTACAAAGAAAACCAGGACAGACAATTTAAGGTAGAATATGGTTTGCGATCCGAATGACAACAATCTGAATCCTCCAGTATTAGGGCCTCCACCAGCCATTCCAGGGTTTGGTATACCTATTGCTCCACCTTCGATTGATTTTCCAGACCTTAGTTTGCCAGATGGTATTCCTGAAGATTTGCTTGCACTATTAGATATATTGCAGGCTAAAATTCCAGGTGCTACGTTATTTGGAAATGTTGATAATTTTTCCAAAGAAGTGCTTGATGTCATTGCTAGTTTGTTGAATCAGTTGGGGCCATATCTTGCTTTGTATAATTTCTTCCAAGCTTTGTTAAATATGATTGGTTGCATCATGGATATTTTATGTTGTCTAAATAATCCATTTTGCTTAGTACGTGCAATTCGAAAGCTATTTAAACGGTGTTTACCTGACTTTTTAAATCTATTCCCATGG
>DATGBV010000366.1:0-3139 GCA_035312485.1 Flavobacteriaceae bacterium
TGGACGTTTGGATAAAAGAGGAAAAGTTCTAATACAAACATATAATCCATATCATAGAATATTACAACAGGTCTCTACAAATGATTATGTTGGGATGTACAATGAGCAAATGGACGAGCGATATAACTACAAATATCCACCAATTTACAAACTCATTAAAATAACCTTAAAACATAAAGATTTTAATAAGGTAAATTTGGCTTCTAGTTGGCTGGCCAAATCGTTAAGACAAGTTTTTAATGATTTTGTATTAGGTCCAGAATTTCCTCCAGTGTCTAGAATAAGAAACCAATACCATAAAAACATACTCATTAAAATTCCTCAAAAACAATCGCTTAAAAAAACTAAAGAAGCTATTATAAAAGTTAATAATAGCTTCTTCAGTATTAAAGATTTTAGGGCTGTAAAAGTAATTTTAAATGTCGATAACTTTTAAAATTTATATATTATTTAAAGCGTCAACCAATTGCGTCTTTTTATTACGACTTAATGGAATCTCATAAGCACCTACTTCAACATTTTTACTATTAAATCTGTCAACTTTATCAAGGTTTACTATATAAGATTTATGGATTCTTAAGAATTTACCTTCAGGTAATTCGTGCTCAAAAGCTTTCATTGTAGATAAAACAACAAGGCTGTTTTCTTCGGTAACTAATTTTACGTAATCACCAAGAGCTTCTATCCATTTAATGTCTTTAATATAAACTTTACGTTTTTTAAGGTTACTTTTTACAAAGATATGCTCACCTTCGGTTTCGTTAAAGTCTAATTTTAGTTTATGTTGCTCTAAAGCTTTGTCTACAGCTAGATTAAAGCGTTCTCTGGTTAGAGGTTTATGCAAATAATCTGTAGCATCGTAGTTAAATGCTTTAAATGCATATTCTGTTTTTCCAGTTACAAAAATAATTTGAGGCTTATTATTTAAGACATCCAGAAGTTCAAATCCGTTTAAAACAGGCATTTCTATATCTAGAAAGATAAGATCTACTTGATGGGAGTTTAGACCATTTTTGGTCTCTAAAGCGCTACTGTATTCAGCAATTAAGTTAAGTGAAGGATGATTTTCAATCAACTTTACAATCGAGAGGCGCTGGATTGCTGAGTCATCTACTACTACACAGTTTAAAGTCATAACATTTAATATTTTCGGTTAAGATATCGACAATAGTACAAAAAATTCGGTTAAAAACCAAAAAACATCGATAAACTGTTTAATTTAACATAATTTTAACAGTTTTGTAATTCACTGTAATATTGGCTAGGGATAGTTGCAATATAAATAAAAAAAGATTATTTTTGCACCCATTTTTAACAATAAATTGAAATTTTATGAATCATTATGAAACTGTTTTCATCTTAAATCCCGTTTTATCTGAAGATCAGATAAAGGAAACAGTTAAGAAATACGAAGATTTTCTTGTTTCTAACGGTGCTAAGATGATAGCTAAAGAAGATTGGGGCTTAAAAAAACTAGCTTACCCAATTCAAAACAAAAAAAGTGGTTTTTATCACTTATTTGAGTACACTGTACCTGGAGAGGTTATTACCCAGTTAGAACTTGAGTTCAGACGTGATGAGCGTTTTATGCGTTACTTAACAGTAAAATTAGACAAGCATGCCATTGCTTGGGCTGAAAGAAGAAGAGTTAAACTTAAAGAAAAAGCGTAATTATGTCATCTATAGAGCAACAAGCAAAAGGTAAAAAAGACGGTGAAATTAGATATTTAACGCCGCTTAATATAGACACGAGCAAGAATAAAAAGTATTGCCGTTTTAAAAAGTCTGGAATAAAATATATAGATTATAAAGATCCAGATTTCTTATTGAAATTTGTAAACGAGCAAGGTAAAATTTTACCAAGACGTTTAACAGGAACTTCATTAAAATATCAAAGAAAAGTATCTGTAGCAGTAAAAAGAGCACGCCATTTAGCCTTAATGCCTTACGTAGCAGATTTATTAAAATAAAATACACATAACAATGGAACTTATATTAAAACAAGACGTTGATAATTTAGGATTTAAAGACGATATTGTAACAGTTAAGAACGGTTATGGTAGAAATTATTTAATTCCACGTGGCGAAGCTATTTTAGCAACTTCATCTGCAAAAAAAGTATTAGCAGAGACTTTAAAGCAAAGAGCTTTTAAAGAAAAGAAGATTATTGATGACGCTAATAAGATAGCCGAAGCCATAAAAGGTTTAGAGATTAAGATTGCTGCTAAAGCAACTGAAGGCGCTTCAGCTGGAGATAAATTATTTGGTTCTGTAACCAAAATGGATTTAGCCGAAGCATTTGAAAAAGAAGGTCATACTATTGATAAGAAATATATCAGTATTACTGGTGGTAATATTAAACGTTTGGGTCAGTACGATGCTGTTATACGTCTGCATAGAGAGGTTTCTGTAGACTTATCTTTTCAAGTTGTAGCGCAAGCCTAAAATAATAAACATAAAGTTTATATTAAATTGATAACAAAAGCCGTTCTTTGAACGGTTTTTTGTTTTATTTTTTGTTATTTTAATAAACTAATTAATAATTCATAAATAACATGAAAAAAATTACCCTTTCTTTATTGATTTTTTTATTTGGAGTAGCAAGCTATAGTCAAGTTACTACTTCTAACATTAAGGGTTTAGTTCAAGATGAAAACTCTGAACCCTTACCTGGTGCAAATGTAGTAGCTGTCCATGAACCAACAGGTACTAAATATGGTGCTGCTACCAATATTGATGGACGTTATAACCTTCTTAATTTAAGAGTTGGTGGACCATACACCATTACCATAAGTTTTATTGGCTACAAAGAACAAGCATTTAATAATGTGTTCTTAACATTAGGTAAGACAGAAAACTTGGATGTTGATATGGTTTCTGATAGTGAAGAACTTGAAGCTGTTGTTATTCAAGGTTCAGGAGGAACTGGGACCTTTGGAAGCGATAGAACAGGAGCACAAACAAGTGTTGGAAGACGCGAATTAACAAGATTGCCTTCAATATCCAGATCAGCTTCAGATTTTACGAGATTGGAACCTACAGCAAGTAATGGGTCTTTTGGAGGTAGAAATGACCAGTTCAATAACTTTTCTTTGGATGGAGCTATTTTTAACAACCCATTTGGTCTGGATGCTGCAAC
>DATGBV010000367.1:0-6839 GCA_035312485.1 Flavobacteriaceae bacterium
TTGAAAAATCTTATCTCTTACATTGTATATCTGTTCTGCAGTATCATACTTCACACCATTAGGCGCAACTTTCCAAATAAGATCTGTAGGATTTGATGAGTGACATACAGTACATCTATTATTAATAATGGTTTGAACCTCAACAAAGGACACGTTCTCACTGCAATTTTCAAACTTTGGAGGTACAGGTGCTGTCATTAATGCCATTCCCAATAAAAGTACAACAGAAATTGGCATGACCCAAACTGAAAGTCCGCCTTTTTCACGAATATTTAAATAATGCTTGATGCCTGCAGTTCCAAGTGTGATTCCAATAAGAACAATCCATTGAAAACTGTTTCCAAAAGTACTTGGAAAGTGATTACTGATCATAACAAACAATACAGGAAGCGTAAAATAATTATTGGTATATGACCGTAAAAATGCAGCTTTTCCATCTTCAGGATTTGGCAATAATCCTTTTTTGGCAGCTGCAACCATACGTTTTTGTCCAGGAATGATCACAAAAAACACGTTGGCAGCCATTAAGGTTCCTAAAAATGCACCAAAGTGAATGTATGCGGCACGACCGCTGAATACTTGAGAATAAAACCAGGCAAAAAGAAAAACTAAAGCAGTAATTGCCAAAGTAAAAATCACTTTGTTAGTGCTTAATCGTTTACAAATTTGGTCATATAAAATCCAACCAATAATCAAAGAAATAATACTGATTGTAATAGCAGTTGAAGGTTGAATGTCTAAAACTTCAGGATCTATTAAGTACGAACTTGCATTAAAATAATAGACAATGGCCAACAAGCAAAATCCGGAAAGCCACGTAAAATAAGCTTCGTATTTAAACCAATGTAAGTGCTTCGGAATTTTTTTTGGAGCGAGTTTGTATTTCTCTAAATAGTAAAAACCACCTCCATGAACTGCCCAAAGATTTCCAGCTAATTCATCTCTAACACCTTCGGTTCTATTTAGTGCATTTTCAAGGAAAACAAAATAAAAAGAAGCACCAATCCAAGCAATTCCGAAAGTGATATGCATAAGCCGGACAGTTAGATTTAACCATTCAAAAAAGTGGCTCTCGTATATTGTTCCTTTTAAAAAAAGATAAAGGATTCCAATACCACATACTGACGAACCAACAATTAAAGCATAAAACCAATTTTGGGCAGATTGAAGAGAATCAGCCTTTTCATCCTTTCCTTCAATTTTTAGTTTTTTAATTGAATGATGTAATTTATAAGTAGCAGCAACAATTACAGAAAAGATGACAAACCAGGCTATAAATATTATTACTTCAATCATTCAATCTATTTAATAGTTCCTAAAATTCGTAATCTACTAACACCGCCATCAGGGTATATTTTTAACTTAACATGTGTAACAGGATGATCTGTTTGTATAATTTCATTTTCAAAATGGTGCTCTTTGTCTGCATTTAATTTTTGTTGAGGTAATAAAGGTTTCCACTCATGTTTTCCATTTAAAACTTCATCATCACTTTCGCAATTGCAAACATCAATTGCACATGAATCTGGATAATTACCTTTAAAATGTTTGGTATCAACAATTATTTTTTTGACGATTCCAGAATGCCCCAAACGAATCACAACATAATCTTCATTATTTGGCGTTCTGTTGCGTTTGGTTTCCCAGCCATCTCCCATATTTTTCCCTTTGGTTGGAGAAATTAAATTATCCATTCTACTAAAAAACATGTCATTACAATGCAATGCTTTGCCGCAGTTGTTCACTAATGCGAGGTCAATAATTTTTTCTGGGTCAACGCGATTCCAATCCTTAAAAACCTCACCATAAACTCTAAAACGGGCAACACCGCCATCGGGATAAATATGTAAACGAACGTGTGTATAAACTTCGGAAGAACTGATTTCAAAAAGATTCTGGCTTCCAGGTTTTAGAGCTGATTTTGGCAAAACCTCTTTCCAATCTAATTCATCTGCTTTACTCCAATATATATGGTCATTACCTAAACTAATGGCTTCAACAGATGCAAAAGGCGGATGGTTTCCTAAAAAATGATTTGTGTCTATATCAAAACCCTTGATTATACCTTCAGCTCCTAATTTAAGAATTGCCCAATCATGACCTTCTGTTCGTTTACGTCTGGATTCCCATCCATCCATCCATTTTCCACGATCTGTATATTTATCTTCAATAAAAACACCACGACCTTCTTTAATAAGGTTTTCTTTTTCAGCAAAGAAATCGTCTGTACAATAAAGTACTTGACCACCAATTTTCTCTGAAACGAGGTCTGTGTATGATTTTAATTTGTCTTCTGTCATCTATATTTTAATAATATTTTTCCTTGTTGTAGAGTTTTTAATTTTGAGTTTTCAACCACTTGCTCACCATTAACAAATGTATGAATTACTTTTCCAAAAAGAGTTTCATTTAAATATGGCGTAGCCTTGTGTTTATGATGAATGGATTCTTTCATAATTTGAAAAGAAGCATTGTCATCCCAAACTATAATATCTGCATCAAATCCCTTTTCTAATTTTCCTTTTTTATAGTCTAAACCTAAAAATTCTGCTGGATTTTGAGTTAGCAACGGAATTAATCTCTCTAAAGATAGCCCTCTTTTTTTGCCTTCGGAAAAAAGTATAGGTAATGTAAACTGTAATCCTGAAATTCCTCCCCATGCTTTAAAAAAATCGCCACTTTCCAGTTGTTTTATTTTAGGAGGAGCAGGCGAATGGTCTGATGCTAAAAAGTTAAAACCATCGTCCAGCAAATAATTCCAAAGTTTATCATTGTTGGATTGTTCTCGAATAGGAGGTGCACATTTATAAATTGGCGATGAATCGGGAATGTTTTCAGCATTGAAATATAAATAATGCGGACAAGTTTCTACTGTGAGCTTGTCCGTTTTTTCTTTTCTGTTTTTGATGCGTTCAATACCTTCTGAAGCAGATAAATGTACGATATGGACTTTGATATCAAATCGCTCTTGAATGTCTAAAGCTAAATCAATTGCGTTGGTTTCCCAATGTTGTGGTCTCGATTTTAAATACTCCTGATAACTTTTAGGATTTTTAACTTTTGGAACATTTGCATCTGTCAACTCGCAATGCAATAGTAGTGGAATATCATATTTTTTCAGAACAGGGGAAATGTTTTCTAAATGACTTTTATTCACATTAGGAAATTCATCTATTCCTGAATGAGTTAAAAACCCTTTAATTCCAAAAACACCAGTTTCAACTAGAGCTTCAATATCGTTTGTATTATTAGGAATTATACCTCCATAAAACCCACAGTTCACATGAAGTTTATTTTTTGCAGCTTCTTGTTTTAGATTAAATGCATCAACAGTTGTGGTAACCGGACTTGCATTTAAAGGCATTTCGATAAGTGTTGTAACTCCTCCGATTGCTGCAGCTTTTGTAGCTGTGTCAAAGCCTTCCCATTCAGTTCGTCCAGGTTCGTTAATATGCACATGAGCATCGATAATTCCTGGCATGACGATGAGATTGTCGTAATCTAAAAGAGGAATGTTTTTAATGTTATTAGAACCTTCAAAAACACCTTGAATCTTTTTGTTTTCAATATGAATTGTAGCCTCAATAAATTGATTGTCAATAAAACAACGTTTACTATGGATTAAAAATTCGTTCATATAATCAGTTGCTATATAAACTCATCAGTACTTTTTCGGGAGTCATTGGCGCATGAAATTTTAATTTGTAATTTGGATTGAAAGCTTTTATGGCATTCTGAATTGCAAAATAAGCACCAATACCATACATTAAAGGAGGTTCGCCAACTGCTTTAGATTTCAAGATTGCCATTTCGTTGCCTTGGGTTTCCAATGGTAAAATTTCTATGTTTTTTGGTGCAGAAAACACATCAGGAACTTTATATGTTGACAATGCATTAGAGAGTAATCTTCCGTTGATATCATATGCAATTTCCTCCATAGTCATCCAGCCCATTCCTTGAACAAGTCCACCTTCGGCCTGACCTAAATCGATACCTTCACTCATACTTTTTCCATAATCGTGAATTGCTTTTACAGTGTCAAAAGTATAAGTCCCTCGCAAACAATCAACAGTTGCAATAACAATGGCTGTTCCGTACACATGATACGCAAAAGGATGTCCTTTTTCCTTGGTTTTGTCAAAGTGAATTTTTGGTGTAGCGTAGTGTGCATTTTCGGTTAATGCCACACGTTTTGCCATGGTTTTAAAGATGAGTGCTTCCCAGTTTAAATCTGTTTTTTTAGCATTGACATAAACAAATTCATCCTTTAAAATAATGGTTTCTTTTGAAACCTTTAAATCTTCTGAAGCCACATCCTTTAATCTATCAAGTAATATTTCGCAGGCTTTTAAAGTTGCTTTTCCATTTAAATCTGCAGTAGAACTCGCAGCCGAAGGCGAGGTATTGGCAACACGGGTCGTGTTTGTGGTTTCAATTTTCACTTTACTTTTATCAATTGAAAACACTTGTGCAGCAATCTGCAATATTTTGGTGTTTACACCTTGTCCCATTTCTACAGCAGCAGTACTTATACCAACACTTCCATCTTGGTAAATATGAACCAAAGCTCGTGCATGATTCATTTGTGTATTGGTAAACGAAATCCCAAAAGTAATTGGCATTAAGGCCAATCCTTTTTTCAATGATTTGTTGCTTTTGTTAAATTCTTCAACCTCTTTTTCCAATTCCTTTAAATTGAAAGTATCTTTAGCTGAATGCCAAGAATTTTGAGCTTCAACTTGTTTGGCAATTTGCCCATAGGAAAATTCATCATTCTCCTGAAGCAAATTAATTTCCTGAATCTCACGTGCTGAAACACCAATTTCATGAGCGGCTTTTGCAATGGCAGATTCTATTACAAACATGCCTTGAGGTCCACCAAAACCACGAAAAGCAGTATTTGGAGGTAAATTTGTTTTGCAACTATAAACGGTTGATTTTACATTTTTTACAAAGTAACTGTTGGTTGAATGAAACAACGTTCTTTCTGCAATTGCTGGAGATAAATCGGCTGCTGCACCAGAATTTTGTAAAAACTCAACCTCGTAAGCCAGAATTTTTAAATCTTTTGAAAAGCCAATTTTGTAGGTACTTTCATAAGGATGTCGCTTGCCTGTCATTCTCAAATCGTCATGACGATTCAAAATCAATTTTACAGATTGGTTTAAATGATATGTCGCCAACGCAGCCATAACTGCCCAAGGTGTTGCTTGGTCTTCTTTACCTCCAAAACCACCACCAAGTCGTGTGACATCAACTTCAATTTTATGCATTGACAAACCTAAAACTCGCGCTGCTGTTTTTTGAACAGCTGTAGGGCCTTGTGTTGATGAGGTAATTTTTATGTTGCCATTTTCAAGCGGTTCAGCGTACGAACCTTGTGCTTCAATGTAAAGTTGTTCTTGACCATTGGAAAATGTTTCACCTTCAAAAACATATTCACAATCTTTAAACTCTTTATCTGTATTTCCTAATTTGAACGAACGAGGTGCATTGATAAAACTACCCTTTTCTTTTGCCTCTTTGGCTGTTGTGATTACAGGAAGTTCTTCAATGTCTATTTTTACTAAGCGTCGCGCTTGTCGTGCAATCAATTCTGTTTTTGCAACAATTAACGCGATAGGCATGCCCCAAAAATGAACCTCTTCTTCAGCGAATAAAGGTTCGTCTGGAATGATACCACCAATTTGATTATCTCCAGGAATGTCTTTGTAAGTGAAAATACGCTCCACACCATCTAATGCTTCGGCTTTTGAATAGTCGATGCTTTTTATTTTTCCGTGTGCTTTTGGCGAATCGAAAACCACAGCGTGAAATGTGCCTTGTCGTACATTGACATCATCTACATACAATGATTCTCCTCGAACATGCGTGTAGGAATCTATGTTTTTTACACTTTGTTTAAGAGATACTTCAACTTGCGATTTCTTTAAATCCAATGCGCTATGTGATTTGTTTTTATGCATGTTGAAGAAAATCGTTTAACGTGAATTGTTTTGGAAATAACTCAATAAAGTGCGCAAAAAACAGTTGTCTTGCCAATAAGCGCTTATAATCGCTGGAACCACGAACATCACTAATTGGCGATATTTCGTTTTGCAACATCTCTTGAGCTTCTATTATCACTTCAGAAGTTAAAGATTTCTCATTTAAAAAAACAGATGTTTTATGCAAATATCTTGGAATTTCATAAACACCGCCAACGGCAATATGAGCTTCTGAAATATTTTCGTTTTCTACTGAAATATGCATGGCAGAATTAACAGATGCGATATCCAAATTTGTGCGTTTGGAAACTTTTTCGAAGTTGAAAAAAGAATGTTTTGTAGGTAACTTAAAGCTTATGGTTTTTATGAGTTCGCCTTCTTTTAAATCGAATGTTTTATAGCTTTCATAAAAGTTTTTTAGGGCTATTGTTCTTTCATTTCTATTGTCATTAATAATGGTTATGTCGCTATTCAATGCTAAAAAGAAAATCGTCATATCACCAATTGGTGAAGCATTCACAAAATTACCACCAAAGGAAGCCATATTCCTTATTTGTTCTGAAGATACCAATTTTAAATGTCTTTTTAATTGTGGAAAAAACCTGTTAAGTTCAGGATTATTCCATAATTCTGAAACCGTTGTTCCAGCTCCAAGGCTACAAATGTTTCCTTCAATTGAAATACTTTTTAATTCTGAATTATCCGCAATTAAACGGACATCATTTTCAATAAAATCATCTGCTTTTTGAACGTATAAATCGGTTCCTCCAGAAACTATTCTTGTACCTTGTTTTAGATTGTAGCCTGAATTTAGTTGTTTCAGTTGTTTTGGAATATCTGTAAAGTATTCTG
>DATGBV010000368.1:0-7443 GCA_035312485.1 Flavobacteriaceae bacterium
ATAATCATTTTTATTCCTCGGTCAACAAGTTTGTTGTTACTTAATTGCATGTCCACCATTTTATTTCCTTTTACATGACCAAGCTGAATCATTGTTGATGTAGATATCATATTAAGTACTAATTTTTGAGCTGTGCCAGCCTTCATACGAGAACTTCCAGTTACAAACTCTGGACCAACAATAACTTCTATTGGGTATTTGGCTATTTGTGATAATGGACTGTTTTCATTACAAGTTATACAGCCTGTAAGTATGTTGTTTTCGTTACAGTTTTTGAGAGCACCAATAACATATGGCGTTGTTCCTGATGCAGCAATACCAATAATCACATCTTTATCTGAAATATTATGTGACTTCAAATCAATCCATCCTTGCTCAAAGGAATCTTCTGCAAATTCGACCGCCTTACGAATTGCTGTGTCACCACCTGCAATAATTCCTACAACTAAATCATAAGGTACTCCAAAAGTAGGAGGACACTCTGAAGCATCAACTATACCTAATCTGCCACTTGTACCAGATCCAATGTAAAACAAACGTCCGCCGCGTTTTAGTTTTTCAACAATTTTCTCAACAAGCTTTTCAATTTTTGGAATTACCTTCTCAACAGAATGTGCTACGCTTTTATCTTCAGAATTTATATTGATAAGAAGATCTTTTACACTCATCTTTTCCAAATGATTGTAGTTTGAATCTTCTTCAGTTGTCTTTTTAAAAGTCATATATAAAAATATAAAAAAAGCTCCTTAATTGGAGCTTTTCTATTAAATTGAATTTAGAATATGATTAAATGTTTTGCTAGGCCTCATTGCATTTGAAACCAGAGTTTCATCTGGTTCGTAATAACCTCCAATATCTACAGGTGAACCTTGTGCAGCATTTAGTTCTTTAATAATTGTTGATTCATTTTCTTTTAAAGATTTGGCTAAATCCAAAAATTTTGATTTTAAGCCTTCATCTTTAGTTTGCTCTGCTAATTTTTGAGCCCAATATAAGGTTAAATAAAAATGGCTACCTCTATTATCCAATTCACCAACTAACCTAGAAGGTGATTTTTTATTCTCTAAAAATTTATCTGTAGCATCATCTAAAGTTTCTGATAGAACCAATGCTTTGGAATTGTTATTTACATTACCATAATGTTCAAGAGAAACAGCTAATGCTAAAAATTCTCCAAGAGAATCCCAACGCAAATGACCTTCTTCTAAAAATTGTTGAACATGTTTTGGTGCAGATCCACCAGCTCCCGTTTCAAATAAACCACCACCATTCATTAATGGTACAATTGAAAGCATTTTAGCACTTGTTCCAACTTCTAAAATTGGAAACAAATCGGTTAAATAATCTCTTAATACGTTACCAGTAACTGAAATGGTATCTTTTCCATCTTTAATTCTTTCTAAAGTGTAAAGTGTTGCTTTATAAGGGGAAAGAATTTTAATTTCAAGTCCTGCAGTATTGTGATTTGGTAAATAAGATTTTATTTTTTTTATCAGCTCTGCATCATGGGCTCTATCTTCGTCCAACCAGAAAACAATTGGTGTATCTGTCGCTCTTCCTCTTGAAACTGCAAGCTTTACCCAGTCTTGGACAGGAGCATCTTTAACTTGACACATTCTCCAGATATCTCCTTTTTCAACCTTGTGTTCGATTAAGGCATTTCCATTTGTATCTAAAACACTTACAATGCCATCATTTTCAATTTCAAATGTTTTATCGTGTGAGCCATATTCTTCAGCTTTTTGTGCCATAAGTCCAACGTTTGGAACTGTGCCCATTGTAGTTGGATCGAATGCTCCGTGTTCTTTACAGAAATTGATTGTGGCTTGATAAACAGGCGCATAGCTACTGTCTGGAATAACAGCTTTGGTATCTTGCAGCTTTCCTTCAGCATTCCACATTTTTCCTGAAGTTCTTATCATTGCTGGCATAGATGCATCAATAATAACATCACTTGGGACATGAAGATTAGTAATGCCTTTATCTGAATTTACCATAGCTATTGCTGGACCATTTTGGTAAACTGCATTAATATCTGCTTCTATTTCTTTACATATATTTTCAGGCAATTCTTGAATTCTTTGTAAAAGATTACCTAGACCTGAATTCACATTTACACCTAAATCATTTAAAGTTTTACTATGCTTCTTAAATACATCTTTAAAGAATATTTTTACAGCATGTCCAAAAATAATAGGATCAGATACTTTCATCATAGTACCTTTCATGTGTAGGGAAAAAAGCACATTTTCAGATTTAGCATCTTCAACCTGTTTTGTAAAAAAATCTAATAGCGATTTTTTACTCATTACAGTAGCATCAATTATTTCGCCTTCTTGTAACTCTATACCATTTTTTAAAATAGTTGTGTTACCATGGTTATCAGTATGTTCAATACTCACTGAAGTAGCATTGTTTATTGTAACAGATTTTTCATTGTGAAAAAAATCGCCTTCCTGCATTGTCGACACATGTGTTTTTGAGCCTTTACTCCAAGCGCCCATTGAATGCGGATTTTTTCTAGCGTAATTCTTTACCGCTTTAGGAGCTCTCCTATCTGAATTGCCCTCACGTAATACTGGGTTAACTGCACTGCCTTTTACCTTATCGTATCTTGCTTTTACTTCTTTTTCAATTTCTGAAGTAGGATCATCTGTATAATTAGGTATGTTGTATCCTAATGATTGTAATTCTTTTATAGCACTTTTCAACTGCGGAATAGATGCGCTAATATTTGGTAATTTAATAATGTTGGCTTCTGGTTTTTTTGCCAGTTCTCCTAATTCTGTTAGTGCATCAGAAACTTGCTGGTCTTCAGTGAGATAGTCAGGGAAATTTGCCAAAATCCTAGCTGCTAACGAAATATCTTTGGTTTCTATTTTTATGTCTCCTGTTGAGACGAAAGACTGTATAATTGGTAGTAATGAATAAGTAGCTAAAGCTGGTGCTTCATCTGTTTTTGTATAAATTATAGTTGAACTATTTGCCATAGGTATTAGAATTCTGCATAAAATTGAAATCAATTATTTTCTTCGCGTTGCAAATATACAAAAAGGAATGTGCCTATTTTACTGAATTGTATTTAGATTAGCAGATAATCATACTTTTATGAACTAAAGAAAAAACCAAATTGATTTTTGAAGAAAATATATTATAAGATGCTATTATTATATAAAAAGACAAAAGCCATATCACTGTAGACTTAACTACTCTGACATGGCTTTCTATGAAATAGCTCTGCGTGATCTATTTAGTATTGCTACTAACTGTTTAACACTTTCGTCTTAAACTTTTCAATTCAAGCTTTACCATTTCAAGAAACGTTTTGTTGTTGTAACTTCCAAAATGTATTGACATGTTACCAAACCGTTTCAGTCTAATTGTTTTTCTTGATGTTTACTTACTTGCTTCTCGTTTTCACGTTAAGCCTGCTCCTAAACATTGCTTCCTTTTTCAAGATTCCCTTTCGTTTCTCTTGCTTTTGGAAACTTTCAACTGCATCAGTTTTCTCTCTACTTGCGTATCTAGCTCTTCTTACAGCATCATGATCTTTCTGCTTCCACACGCCTACACGTGCTGCTTCAAAACCTCAAAAAACAATTATATAAAGAACGTTGCTTTATTTAGAACCTAACTCAAATTTACTTTTTCAAATAAAACCAACTTGCGTTGTTGTTAAATTCTTTTGCTAATATATATTAAGAATTTAAAAATGCAAATTTTTCAACCAATTAGATATCAACCGATTATAAACCTAACTTATTAACAATTGTTAATAAAAAAAGCCTTGAATGTTCAAGGCTTTTCAGAGATATTAAATGTTTATTAACTTTTGCTTTCTTTAATCCTAGCTTTTTTACCTGTAAGACCTCTAAAGTAATAGATACGTGCTCTGCGTACTTTACCTCTTTTATTGATCTCGATTTTTTGCAAAGCTGGCATATTGACTGGAAATATACGTTCTACACCAACAGTTCCAGACATTTTTCTTATTGTGAAAGTTTCAGAAGAACCAGTTCCTCTTTTTTGAATTACCACACCTCTAAAGAACTGCGTACGTACTTTGTCACCTTCTCTAATTTCGTAGTAAACGGTTATTGTGTCTCCAGCTCCAAACTCTGGGAAGTCCTTTTTTGTTACAAATTCGTCTTGTACAAATTTTACTAAAGATTCCATTATAATTGATTTAAAATATTAATCCGAAACAACATTCACGATTCTCGCCAGAGGTTAACCCGAAATTGGCTGCAAAGATAATTAATAATTGATAATGTACAATTAATAATTCTGTTTTTTAAATTTATAATTACTCATCCAACAAATCTGGACGTCTTTCTTTTGTGCGTTGGTAGGCTTGCTCTTCGCGCCATTTTTCGATTTCCGGGAAGTTTCCGCTGAACAATAAATCTGGAACCTTCCAACCTTTATATTCTCTGGGTCTTGTATAAATTGGAGGCGCCAATAAATTGTCCTGAAAGGAATCTGTTAAAGCCGAAGTCTCATTACCAAGTACTCCAGGTATCAATCTAATTACTGCATCGCAAAACACAGCAGCACCAAGCTCGCCTCCAGAAAGTACATAATCTCCAATAGATATTTCGCGTGTTATAAAATGGTCACGTACACGTTGGTCAACACCTTTATAATGTCCGCAAAGAATAATAATGTTTTCTTTTAAAGACATTTCGTTGGCGATACTTTGGTTTAAAGTTTCGCCATCTGGTGTCATGTAGATAATTTCATCATACTCTCTTTCAGATTTTAATTGGGTAATACATTTATCTATTGGTTCCACCATCATGACCATGCCAGCACCACCTCCAAATTGGTAGTCGTCAACAGATTTGTAATTGTCTGTTGTATAATCGCGAAGATTATGCAAATGCACTTCTACCAAATTAGCCTCAATGGCACGTTTTAAAATAGAGGCTTCAAACGGACTTTTAAGTAACTCTGGTAAAACAGTGATGATATCTATATGCATAGTAAAGTATTAAGTGATGCAAAGATAACTGTTTTTGTGTTGTTTTTTTGGAGCTTTCGTTTAACCCTTAAGATGAGAACACATTTACTTTAAGATGCAGAGACTGCGAAGCAGCGCAGATTAAAGTTCGCCTTTGGCGAATGTGTTCTCATCGTTTATGTATATGGAAAGTTGCGTGTAAATAAGCACAATATTTTCGGATAAGTATTGACCTTAAAAATACAAAAAGACCTTTAAATTAATAACTTTCCAGCAATTTTTTATATACGGTATTACCTACAGTTTTTTTATTGATTTATTAAAGTCAAATAATGTATTGCAAAAACCAAACGATTGTTTTTATCGGTCAAATACTTTTGCTTGATGTTGAGTAGTTCAATAATTTAATGTCCAACTTTTCTATTAATAAATGATTTGAGTTTTAAACAGGAATTTTTATTTGGCTTACGGCTAAATTAGAAGTAGCAAAAGCAATTGCTTTTTGTTCTTCATTCATCACTTCTGCCTTTAAATTTATGATTGTTCTTCCTTGTTTTACAACTTTAGTTTGCACGGTTATTGTTTCTCCCTCTTTGGCTGAACTGAAGAACTCTACATTTAGGTTTATGGTAGGATAAAAATATTCCAAACCTAAAATGAAAAATGTTACGCCCATACAATCGTCTATCATACCCGAAATAACACCACCGTGAAGCATTCCAACTGGGTTGGTCATTTCTTTTCTTACATCAAATTGAAATTCAACTGAATTTTCATCAACAGAAACCACCGTCCCATTTAGCCATTTGGCAAATGGGGACGGACTTCCTGAAAATGGTTTTCCAACAAAACTTTGAACTAATTGTAGTCTTTTATTTTCCATTTTGCTTTCTTTTTATTTTGCTGTTTTTACACTTTTATGTATTGCTCCTTCAAACTGTGTATAGGCATAATTATTAAGGAATAGTACCATACCAGCCATTTTTCCGACAATGTTTTGAAATTTTGGATTTTTGGTGTTTATCACTTTAATAATTTTGTTTACTATTACAGATGGCTCGTCTCCTTCTGCCATCGCTTTTTTGATATACCTATATACTTGCTCTTTATAGCTTTGGTAATCCGCTATATTTCCATCAACAGCAATCATATTTGTGCCCAAATTTGTTTTTGCCCACATAGGCTGTACCATACTAACCTTGATATTAAATTGGCTTACCTCAAAACGCAATGATTTAAAGAAGCCTTCAAGTGCATGTTTGGAGGCTGCATATATTGGTTTCATAGGTAATGACACAAGCCCCATCATTGAGCTAACTGTAATAATTTGACCAAACTTTTGTTTTCTGAAATAGGGCAATATTGCTTTTGTCACATTTACCGTTCCCCAAAAGTTAGTTTCAAATTGTTGTTTTCCTATCTCTGTTGAAGTTTCCTCTGCTACTCCAGTGAGCATATAACCTGCATTATTAACTAAAATATCTAACTGATTTACAGTTTCAAAAAGTTGCTTTGTAAACGCTTTTATAGAGTTTTCATCGGTAATATCCAAAGCCAATACTTTAAAGGAAACAGTGGCTTGTAGCTTTTCCGGATTACGACTTGTACCAATTACATTATAACCTTGTTGATGTAAATTGTTTGCTAACATCAAACCGAAACCTGATGACGCACCTGTTATTAAAATGTTTTTTTTCATTTTGATTTTTTTTAAATGTTTATATACTTTATTTGTTATTATCTATATTTGTTATTATCTATCCCCTCAAGCTTTGGAGGCATTAGTTTGTACATAACTGGCGTTACTATTCTTGCAAGTATTGTAGAACTTATAAGCCCTCCAATCAATACAATCGCCAATGGGGATATTTGTGGGTTTGAGTTTAATGCAAGAGGAATCAATCCACAAATTGCCGTAATGGACGTTAACACTACTGGAAGAAAACGGGTTTCTCCAGCAATCGCAATAGCTTCATCAATGGACTTTCCTTCTTGTCTTAACTGGTTTGTAAAATCGACCAGAAGCAGGGAATTTTTTACTTGAATCCCAGACAATCCGATGAATCCGATAATAGAAACCAACGACATTGGGTTTCCCGATGCTATTAAAAATAATACCCCTCCTAAAACACCCAACGGAATGATGGACATAACAATGATGATTCCTTTAAATGTTTTAAATTGTAATAGTAATACGGCAATGAATAAAAATCCACTTAAAATAATTACAGAAAGGAAATTACCTCCCAAAGCATCTCCTTCCGATTCTTTTTCTCCAGATAGTTTGTAATAATAACCTTTTGGCATTTCGAGTTTATCCAATTTCGGAACGATATCTACCAGTAAGTCATTTGCCAAATAACCTTCTTTTGTCATCGCGCTGACTTTTGAAAAGCGTGATTTGTTAAAGTGGTTAATTGCCGTAGGTGCTGTTTCAAAAGAAACTGTTGCAATTTGATTTAGTGCAATTGGTGTTCCTT
>DATGBV010000369.1:0-2719 GCA_035312485.1 Flavobacteriaceae bacterium
AAAATCTAAAAGTGATTCCTTGTTTTCAGAATCTTTTACAATTAAGACTCCGTTTACTGTTCCGTCAAAATTTCCAGATTCGAAATCCTGAAAAACAGAGTCAAATCCGTTTCCATCAATTGCGTTTTCAGAATATTGTTGTCCAAAACATTGCAAAGAGTTAAAAACTAAAAGTGATGCAAGTAATATTCTTGATAGTTTCATAATTGTAGGTAACGGTTAGTATAAGAATAGTTGCGGGTTTGCGTGCGAGGATTTTCCGCAGGAAAATCAGATGTAGCAAACGTGCAACCACCTTTGTTTAAGTACCAAACTAGCAATTATTTTTATACATTGTTAGCTTTTAGTGCTTTTTTGTCCGTTTACTTTATTATTAATATCCTGTTTTTCTGTCGGCTTTTTAATTCCGCATTTTATGTTTTATTCAGCTTGGTCTACATTCCGCAAACTTGCTCAAATTCCGCAATATTTTTAATTCAGGTTTTGAGTAAACAATTCCGCAACTTACTAAATCCCGAGTTTTCGATTCCGCAAACTAGATAAAAAGTCAGACGCAATTTAATTCAGAGTTTGAGTAAGAATTCAGTGTGTTTTTGGAAATTCAGTATCATAGTTTTTCGGTTTTTACTTTCTTTAAACTCAAAAAAAATCGAAAAACAAATAGGCTCTTTTCAATTCGGTAAACTTGCTCCAGCATTAAAGCTAACGTCTCCGGCTATGAGTAGTTGCGTGATTTAGCACTTAACTTTACAAGTATACACCAAGTTGGAAATTCCGCAGGAATTTCCAAAGTAGGCGAGAACAAGCAATTACTTATAGCCATTGTTGTGCTTTCGTTATTTATTTTATAATTCTTTTTCGATTGCTAATTTTAAACCTAATAAAACAGTTCTTATTTCTTTTAATCGTAAAGTATATCCTTCGTATTTATCATTCTCTAATCGCAAAGTCCAAAGAAAATCTTCATTATTAAGTATATCATCGACTTTTAAATATTCAACAAGATGTTTTGAACCGTCAGGAAGATAATTACTTTTTATTCCTATAAGCTTGTAAAACAGCTCATCAATTTTAGATTTATTCTCACTGTAGTACTCATTTCCGAATAAAGCCAAAGCAGGTAAAGAAGATGTATAGGTACTATTAATATGTGTTCTCAAGGAATCATTTCTGATTAAATCCAGACCACTCGATTTAAGTGCTTCAAACGGTCCATTGTCAAAACGTAAATAAATATCTTGTTTTGACATTTTGAAAAATTTTATGAAAATAGAATCTTTAATTCCTTTGTTCTCAATGATGGACGTTTGAAGACTATCGATCCCATTTTTCTTTCTCTTAAGCCTTGGCTCTAAACCGATTTCATATATTCTTAAATCGTTGTTTATTGAATTAAGAAGCTCTTTTAAAACTAATGATTGTTTATGATTGGCTTTTTGCTGTTCATTCCAATTATTAATCTGCAAAGCAATAAGAATTCCAATAACCACAAGTATGATTTCTCCGATGGCATATTTAAAATACTTCCCTGTTTTGTTTTTCTCCATAAGATCGTAGCGTATTTTTCTAAAGAATTTTATCATTGGTTAGCGGTTTGTCATAATGAAGCACAACGTGTTCGTGTATGATTAGTGGCGTGTTTAAGCACCTAATTTAGCAAATAAAAACCGAATAGAAAATCCGAGAGGATTTTCGTAAGTAGGCTAGAAATAGCAATAAATTATATACGGTGTTGGCGTTAGTTTTTTAATACCCATCTTTGGCATGTGGTCTTTTAAACGGATTGTTAAAAAACCGTTCTGACATTAGATTAAATATTTCGGGTTCAAGTCGGTAAGCTCTATGGCCAGCAGAAGGAACTATAAATAGGTTGGCTTTTGGAATATTCTCGTACATTTCAACTATATGTTCAAAAGGCATATAATCCGAATCACCAAAAACAAGAAGAACAGGGGCTTTAATTTTCTTTAATTCTTCGGTCTCAATATTAGGGTATTTTAGCATTTTTGTGATTAAAGCTTTTCTTCTTATTATGTGATTGGAATTATCTCCTTCTTTGATTTTATCTTCCACTTCTTGAAGGTCAGAATTCATTTTATCTATGGACCATTGATGTAAAGCAGTAGAGTCAGGTCTTAAATTTGGTGCTGCAGCAATGAGTTTATTTACTTTATTGGGATATTCTATTGCCAATAATAAACCAATAATTCCACCATCGCTCTGACCAATAATGTTAACGGACTCCAGTTTTAGGTGATTAAGTAATTTATAATAGTCGTTAGTCATTAACTTGTAAGTCAGTTCTTCCGAACCATTTCCAGACTTTCCCTGGTATCTACTGTCAACGATGATAACAAAATAATTATCTTTAAAATATTCTATCTGGCATCTTCCAGCTTTAACCGAACCACCATTTCCATGTATTAATAGCAAGGGTTGTTTATTAGAATCTCCATAGGTTTCATAATAAATTTTTATTCCGTTTATTTGAGCATAATTTCCTCTTTCCTTATTATTCCCATAATCAATGGTAGTAACACAATTATGAGTCTGACTAAATAGATAAACATGAGAAGTCAGTAATATGAATAGAATTAAAAGTTTTTTCATGCTATTATAAGTTTCAATTAACGCCAACGGTCTCGTATATGAAACGTAGCGTGTAAAAAGACGCTAACTTTTCGGATTAACACAGAGCCGAATTTTTATATTTTGTTTT
>DATGBV010000370.1:0-9028 GCA_035312485.1 Flavobacteriaceae bacterium
TTTTGCAGGAGTAAACAAATGTTAAACATGCTAAAACAAAAAACAGCTTTTTAATTGTTTCCATAAATTGTTATTTTAATGTTCTGAAATATTCTAATACCGCTCTCGCTTCTTCTTCCGTAAGATTTTGGTTTGCCATTGGTGAGCCGTTAAATTCTATTAACAATTCTTTTGCTAATGGGTCTTTCTGAACCATTTCTTCTGGATTGAGAATCATGTTCATTATCCATTCTGGACTTCTGCGTTCAAGTATTCCTGAAGGTGCAGGACCTATAAACTTCTTATCTGGTCTATGGCATGCTGTACACATTTTTTTGTAAACTTCGGCACCATGTGATACCATAGCTTGATCAATTTCTGGTGAGAGTGTTACAGATGTAATTGGACCAATTCCTTTATTTGCTAAATCAACTTTTTTTGAGGCAGGCAAATTTTCTGCTTTATCCACTACTGTTTTAGTTTCTGTTTTGTTTTGAATAGTGATTGATTCTTTCTTTTTTTCTTCTTTACCTCCACAACTTATAAGGAGTAAAGAAAAAAAGGATAGAATTGCTATTGCTTTTAGTGCTTTGATCATAATTATTGTGTTTTTAAATTGTATCAAAATTAAAATCTGAAGCTCTAAAAAAACATGATAATTATCATATTTAAGATAAAAATATCTTTTTTATATTTGACACAATTTAAAGCAAAAGATTATGTTCTCTAATTCTGTAAAATATGCCTTAAAAGCGGTCATATTCCTGGCTGTTCATTCTAATGAAAATAAAAAGATAATGGTTAAAGATATCTCGGGTCCAATTAATGTTCCACAACCATATATTGCTAAACTTCTACAAGAATTATCAAAACAAAATATTATATCTTCTACTAGAGGAATAAAAGGTGGTTTTTATTTAACGGAATCAAACCGTGAACAACCTATAATAAATATTATTTACGCTATTGAAGGAGAATATAATATGAAAAGTTGTCTTTTAAGTTTAGAAAATTGTGATAATGACAAACCTTGTCCATTGCATAAAATAGCAAATCCTTTGCGTACAAAACTTTATAATTCATTTAAAGAAAAGTCAATTGGAGAACTTTCTAAAGAAATAAAAGAAAAAGTTTCTTTTTTACCATTGTAAAAAAATTTAAATCTAAAAATTACCAAAAGCAACAGGCTATCTACTTATTCTCGAAATATTAAATTTTAAACGTCATTACTGGCAATGTAGCATGATTGGCAAGATCTTCTGAAATACTACCTTCAAAGAAATGTGCTAATCCTGTTCTTCCATGTGTTGCAATGGCTATTAGATCTGCTCCAACTACATTCGAAAAATTTAAAATGCCTTCTTCAATAGTATAATCGCTTACATAGCTTACATTTTTCATATTATCCAGATTACCATCAGCACGCTTTAAAAAGTCTGCAACCTTTTTTTCCATTTCAGCAGAACTTCTAAAACCTGCATCTGGAACATTTACATAAAGCAAAAATAATTTAGCATTAATGCTTTCAAACATTTTAGTTGCGTTTATATAAGGTTTTATGGCATCTTCAGAAAAATCACAAGCAAAAACAACACTTTCAAAATCGGTTAAAATAGGGTTATGTTTTACAACTAAAACAGGAATATCTGAATGTCTTACTACTTTTTCGGTATTTGATCCAATAAGTACTTCTTTAATACCACTAACGCCATGAGAACCCATAACAATTAGGTCTGCACCATTTTCTCTGGCAACATCATTTACTTCGCTAAAAACTTTAAAATGTTTAACTATAGGAGTTACCTTTATATCTTTTAAATAATCTTTCTCAAGAAAATTTTTGAATTTTTTCTCTGCCAGTTTTAGATAAAATACGGCTTCAGTATCATTTTTGCTAGCAGTACTTGTTAAAACAGCATTAGACAATTCTAGCATATGCAATGCCAAGATTTCAGCGTTATATTTTTGGGCTAAAACCGATGCAGTTTCTAATGCGTTTTCTGAATATTCAGAAAAATCTATGGGTACAATTATCTTTTTCATTTTTAACGTAGTTTTAGTTGATAAGATAAAACTAACCAAAGGTGTGCATTAAAAATATGATATATGTCATATAAGTAATTTGCTATTGGATAAATATTAGCTTAACTTTCATTAAATTTAAATCATAAATTCAAAACAATGATGAAAAAGCTGTCAATTTATATCTTAATGTTTATGCTAATTTTTGCTTATTCATGCAAAAAGGAAAAAAAACAAGCCGAAGAAACTGCCACTGAAGAAATAGAAGTAGTGGAAGACGTTACCAAAGTTAATTCGAAAAAAGTTATTATTAACCTTACTGCAAAAAGCGATAGTAATGTTTCAGGTACAGCTGTTTTTACTGAAGAAGATGGAACTGTAAAAATGGTTGCTTTATTAAGTGGTCTATCTGAAGGAGAACATGCTATCCATTTACATGAAAAGGCTGATTGCTCTTCAGCTGATGGTAAATCAACTGGTGGCCATTGGAATCCTACCGGACAACCTCACGGAAAATGGGGAGCCGAAGAAGGGTTTCATAAAGGTGATATAGGAAATTTTGAAGCCGATACCAATGGTAATGGTACTATAACATTTACTACAGACCAATGGTGTATTGGTTGTGATGACGCTTCAAAAAACATTATTGGAAAAGCGGTTATTGTACATCAAGGTACAGACGATTATGTTTCCCAACCTAGTGGAGCCGCTGGAAGTCGTATAAGTTGTGGAGGTATAATTGAATAAAGGTAGCTTTATCTCATAACTATATGCAATTAGAACTTCTTATTTCTAAATTTCAACAAAAAGATGAACGTGCATTTAATTCATTATACAATATGTATAGTGAAAGTATGCATGGAATCATCTATAATATAGTTAGGGATAATAATATTGCAGAAGAAGTTATGCAAGATGTTTTTATAAAAGCTTGGAATAATTCAGCAAGTTATTCTCCTCAAAAAGGACGTTTTTTTACTTGGATATTGAACATTGCAAGAAACGCAGCCATAGATAAAACACGATCTAAATCTTTTAAGAATTCTAAAAAAAACCTTGACTCCCAATTATTCGTAGATATCTTACAAAACAATGAGAGTTTAGATAATAAAACTGATGCCATTGGAATAGCAAAGTTTGTAAAAAAGCTTAAGAAAAAATGCATTAAGGTTATTGAGCTCTTATATTTTAAAGGATACACACAAAAAGAGGCATCTGAAACTTTAGAGATGCCAATTGGAACAATAAAAACAAGAAATAGAAATTGTATAAACGAGCTACGCAATATGCTCGAAATTTAACATGGATATAAAAGAGTACATAGAATCTGGAATTTTGGAACTATATGTTGCAGGAGCCCTTTCTGAAATAGAAAGTAAGGAAGTCTATGACCTTATGTTAAAACACCCTGAAATTTTGGATGAAGTTTTAAAAATTGAAGCTTCAATCATGAGTTTATCTCAAGCTGTTTCTCCTAGAGATTCAAAATACATCTATTCTTTAATTAAAGAAAAACTTGGGTTAGGTGGCAGCGATTCTAAAGTTATATCATTAAAAGAACCTAGAACAATTAATTGGTTTAACTATTCAGGTTGGGCTGCATCTATTTTATTGGCCGGAGGATTAATCTGGGCATTAGTTCAAAATAATGAATTGAAAACCCAAATTACTAAAGCAGATACAGATATAGAATTTTTGGAAACCCAAATTGAAAATGCCAATAGTGATCTGAAAGAAGCCAATAATTTTATAGCAACGCTTAGAGATAGAAATATTATTACAGTTCCGCTTGATGGTCAAGCTGTTTACCCTGAAGCTTATGCCAAAGTATATTGGGATAAGGCTACAAATAGTATCTTTTTAGATGCACAAGGTTTACCAGATCCGCCACCCGGAAAAGTTTATCAGGTTTGGTCTTTAAAACTTGATCCACTAACACCAACAAGTCTTGGTGTCATTGATACATTTACAACAGATAACAATAAGATATTTGTAATAAACAATCCTAATGAATCTGAAGCCTTTGGTATTACTTTAGAACCTGAAGGAGGAAGTGAATCGCCTACATTAGAACAACTTTACACTCTTGGTGTTGTTTCTAACAATGCATCATCTTAAAATTCTGAAATATTTTAGTTACCATTTATAAAAAAGAAAGCACTTGCTTTTAAACAAGTACTTTCCTACTAACACTAACAAAAAATCTAAAAACAACCAACCAACCTTTAACTCTGTTTTTCTTTTGTTAGCTTTCAATTATAAAGGTGTTTTCCCTCACATATTATAATAGCTTATTGGTTTATTTTTCTAAAAATTGAATGTAATAGCTGTATTAATTACAAAATCAGCTTCATGAGCAAATGACACCTCATCAATAACATTGTATTGTCTTTCTAAACTAGGTTCAATAGCAAACCCATCATTATTAAAGTTTAAAGTGTTTTCAATAGACGTTGAAATACTAAAAGATCCTAACTGATAACTTATAGATACATCGAAAAAGCTAATATCTTTTAATAAATTATACTGTTCTTCAGACGTCAGTTCATCTTCAACTCTCAAATTAATATTGAAATCAAAACTTTTAATTTCTTTAGAAATTAAACAAACCTGATATGTGATTTCATTATTGTTTTCTGCTACTAAAAGAAATTGTGTTTTATTCAAGTTGAATTCACTTCCCGTTTTTTCTACATCCAACAACGGCTGTGAATATGATTTATTCATCAATAAACTCAAAAAAACAAAAATTAGAATTCTAAATTTCATGATAATTTATTATTAAATGTTATTGATCTCTTTTTCCATTAATGGTCCAAGTTCAAAAACACTTTCTAACAATTCGTTCTTTATATTATTTGCTTCATCTTTCTTACCATTAGCCTTGTAGATTTTTGCAACATGATACATAGCTGTTGGTTCAAAAGTTTTACCTACAACATAATTATTTACAATTTCTAAAGCCTTAACAACATCTCCTTTTTTATAATAAGTCCAAGCCAATAAATCGTATGATTGTGCTGTTGGTCTATTATCTACTTCCTGAATAGCCAAGCTAAATGCAGAGTCCATTTTTCTTTTATTTTCAGCCAATAGTTCCACTTTGTATTTGTTATACATATCTCCATATTTTTCATTTCTAACAGAAGTCATGTATTTTTCAATGTTTAATTCTCTTTCTTTTCTGTCATTCATATAATCAGCAATTTCTGCTTTTAATAAATGGTAATCGGGTGATTTATTGTCACTGCTTATTTTATTTAATATGCGTAATGCTTCTTCTGGATTTCTTTCGTATGAATACACAATCCAGGCAATACCTTTTTTGGAATATGAATCTCCTGGATTTAATTCCAAAGCTTTTAAGTAGTACTGATATGATTTTTCAATTTCTCCTGCATGACCATAAAAATCTGCAATGTTACTATAGGCCCATTGTTTCGTCCCTTTCAGGTTTGAAGATTCTGCTTTGGCTAATGCTCTTTCCATGTATTTTATAGCACTATCTAGATCGCCTTTATGATCACTCCATTTTGAAAGACGTATTAAGTAATCAAAATCGTTAAAATCTTTAATTATAGTTAAGTAGTTTTTTGCTTCTTCAACATTTCCTAATTCTAAATGAACATCGAAAAGCATTTTCTGTGTTCCTTTTAAAGATTCTCCAATAGTTTCAGCTTTATTTAAAAATGACAGAGCTTCTTTAAACCTATGTTGTGAAATATAATTTCGAGCCAAAGCTCGCAAGTAAGAGCTCTTTTCAAAATTTGTTTGCTCATTAGCTTGTTTTAGATTTTCTTCTGCTGCAATCAAATAATCTATGTCGCCGGTGAGATTAAATAATTGAGATTGAGACGTTGCAATCTTAATCAAATATGGAAACTGATTAGGTTCTTTTTCTAGCTTTTCTTTCCAAAAGGCATAGTCTCCTTGAGCAGTTTGCAACGCTTCATTCTCAACCAAATCTAAATATTGGTTATAATCTTCTTGATCTGTTATTGTTTTCTGGTTTTGACAGCTTGTGAAAGCTATCATAATTATTATTACCAATTTGTAGTATGTATTATTCATGACCTTTTGATTTTTGTAAGTGTTTTTTAAATTGCACAGGACATTTTTAATGCCCTGTGCAATAGAGTTATAAGTAGTTTACCAAGGAGAGGCCAAATACGGGAATGAGGCTAAAAAAGGTTTATCGTTTGCATCTACATTATCATTTGATAGTCCTGGATTTTCTGAAAAATCTTCACCTCCAAAAATCAATAAGAGTTCAACAGTAATAACATCGTCTGCTAAAGCACGACCTGTTAAAACATTGGTTCCGTCATAAAATGTTGTAGTTCCATCTAATGAAACATTCAATACATCAGTGGCTAAAAACCCTGAAAAGGTTGCAGCATCTAATCCTAATGCATTAGTATCTCCAGGATTTGCATAAGCTGGACTTAATCCCGTTAAATTAGCTTCAAACATACTTTGAAATGCAGCCCCTTGATCTGAAGGTACTGTTGTATTAAACATGTCTTTACTTGCTGCCGAAACAAATACTGTGTTTACTGCAGGTCTACCCATTTGGTCTTCCTGCATATAAGTACCTGCAAGATTTGGATTGTTTGATATTCCTTTAGGCACCTCGTCTACTTCACAGTTAAACAATAGTCCTGTGACACAAACGATTGCTATAATTTTATTTATATTTCTCATAATATTATTATTTATTGGTTATTTATTGTTTCCTTTTAGATTCTACCCAAGTGTTGATTGTACCAGAACCTCCTAATGAAGCTTTAGGTACTTCTATCACAACAGACAATACGTTTGAGCCAGCAAAAGTATCGCTGCCTGGATTGTTGAAACTTGTTGCATTACCAGCTATAATCTGACTGTATTGCGCAAAATCCATAAAGAAAGGATCATCTCTTGGCCCAGCAAAAACACTTATCCCGTTTTGTGAACTTACAATAGCTTCAGTGCCATAAGGTGTAATGTCTACTACAGACAAGTAGTTTGGGTCATAAGTATTAATCATACTCATTAAACCTGTACCACTTGGTTCTCCTGGTCCGATGACATACATTTTACCATTACGTGGCAATGCTTGAATGACGATGTCTTCAATATTGTCACCATCGTTGTCAATATTAAATTCTATCATAACATTTTCATCAAATGATGCTGAAGCTGTCGCAGATGGACTTAAAAGACCTTGTACATTTGCTACAAAGACCAAGTTGTCTTCATTTTCTCCTTGAAAGGCATAAAAATCGGTGATATCACTTGAACCACCTTGAACTGCAGGAGCATCTATATGATCTGCTGCTACAAAAAGAATAAGTGCTAATGTTATAACACCTAATCCTAATAATGCTTTGAATTTTTTCATAATGTTGAAATTTTAGTTAATATATTTTTTGATTCTCACCCATACCTACGAAGAAATGTTAAAGTGGGTTTTGTTAAAGTTTTGTTAAAGAAAAAATGATGTGTAATTCAGTATTAATCTTAATTTTACAAAATCTAAAGAATAAACTATGAATCCTTCGGCAGCAGGTTGGATAAAAAAAATATTAAAGCAGAAAGCCCTTGTTCAAGCTGTTGAAAGTCTTGATGTAAATAACTTTTACACATCATTAAGATCCTGTGGTTTTATTTATGGAAATAATGTACTGGTTTTTAAAGCCTATTTTGAAACCAACGATTATACCGAAGAAGAACTCTGTAAGATCAATTTCTTAATCGCTTTAAAATATATTCATTGTCTTTCAGGTTCTAAAACTGACTTTGTAGAAAGCACCATAGACTTTTATTCAAAAATTAATGTTTACAAAACCTCTTTTCTATCAGATTTATTAGGAGAAAAGAAAACCACTGCTTTACTGGAAAAAATAATCCATAAGCGAATTCAAATTGCAGATAACATAATCGACAAAAGTTTTAATTATTTTATTACCAATGCACTATTGTTTTCAGATATATTGGCTTACAAGTTATATTTAAAATCCAATACCATTTCTGAAGACTATATTCAGCAACTGGAATCTGTTATAGAAACCATTGTTATGACTGTTTTAAATTCTAAAACCAAAAAAACCGCTTATGATGATAGTTTAATTAGTTTGTTTGAACAATCGTTACGATATAGAAAAGAATCAGAATTAACGTATCAAGAAGCCATAGATCATATCAATACCAATCTTGAAGCGTACTATATTATAGACATGGCTTGTATGGCAACTTGGGGAGACGCAACTGTAGATAAACAAGAGCGCAGTGTGTTAAACAAGCTTGGAAGAAATTTAAAACTCGAACCTATAATTATAAAGGATGCAGTCACTTCTTTAAATACGTTTTACAGTGTCCATAAAAACAATATTGCACTACTAACCTCAAAAAATCTGGTAAAGACCTTTTATGATAACTCCAGTGGCATGGTCTCCAAACTTATAACAAGAAACAGCAAACGACTACATAATGAATTACGGGAAAGTAAAGAACTCATGAAACTCCTTACGCAATCTACAGTAAGAGAATTAAATGACGATGAGCATAAAAAAGTACAGGAACAACTATTGGACATCTTTAAAAGTATACCTAGTCTGGCCATTTTTATGTTGCCAGGAGGCGCTTTATTACTGCCATTGGTTATAAAGTTTATTCCAAAACTATTGCCTTCTGCTTTTGATGACAACCGCATTGAAGATGAAGAATAACTTCGAACAAAAGTTCTTGCTATCTCGGAAATAATTAGGGATAATGTGTAAATTAGTCCTCATATAACCAGTTGTAGGTAATGCCCACTCAAACTCTCAAAAAATGAAATTCAATTTAAATAAAGAAGTTCAAGTTGGAGAAACAGAACAATTTAAAATCTTTACTGAAGAGTTTGATAAAAATATTGATTTCCTTGAAAGTCTTTCTACTTTAATTAAGTATAATGGGCGACTTATTTTATTTAAAACTAATAAAAGTTCTCACTTCATTGACACAAGTTTATTAGACAATTCAGTACAAACTTTACGAAGTATAA
>DATGBV010000371.1:0-4475 GCA_035312485.1 Flavobacteriaceae bacterium
ATTTTGATGTTTATTAAAATTCAGATTAAAAATTGCAGAGCCATTATTTGCATTATTAAGCATACGTTCTGCTCCATTTCCAAACGGAATAATACGCAAACCATCTGAACCCACTGGAACATTTGCTGCTAGTTCGTTCATGTCATTATAAGAATCGGTTGAAGCAATATGTTGCTTCATCCAACTATATTGAATACCTGCTCCATTTATGTTTAATAACTTTCCTATTCTTGGTTGCTCTAAAGTGTAATTTACATGAGCAAAATTGTTAATTCTTAAACTTTCTTTGGTGTTTTTGTTATCTGTTACTGCATATACAACACCAGATGTTCCACCTGTAGTTGCAATCTCTCCAGGATGTAAAACATTCAACGACAATGCATTGTTTGGTTGGTCACCAGCTCTATATAAAACTGGGATGCCTTCTGGCAAACCTGTTTCTTTAGCTGCTATTTTTGTTACCTTTCCTTGATTTGAAAATGTAGGTACTATTGTTGGAATTAAATCTGTGCTAATTCCCATATAATCAAATAACCAATCTGCTGGATTATTTTCTTTAAAGTCCCACATAATACCTTCAGACAAACCTGAAATAGTTGTAGTGGTCTCACCAGTAAATTTTAAGGCTATAAAATCTCCAGGTAATAACAATTTATGAACATTATTAAAAAGTTCAGGTTCGTTTTCTTTAACCCATTTTAGTTTAGAAAGTGTGAAATTCCCAGGAGAGTTTAAAAGCCTAGAAACACATTTATCTTCTCCTATGTCATTAAAGGCAGTATTCCCTATTTCAACTGCACGACTATCACACCAAATAATTGAAGGACGTAAAACTTCATAATTTTTATCTACTATTACCAAACCATGCATTTGGTAAGATATTCCTATTCCTTTTATTTTACTTGAATTAACACCAGATTGATTGAGTAATTTTTGGGTAACCTTACCAATGTAAGTCCACCATAGCTCTGGATCTTGTTCAGCCCAACCACTTTCAACAGAAAGAATTGACATTTCTTTTTCAGGATATTGAGCAACACTAATAGACCTACCTGTTTTAGCTTCAACCAAAGCCGCTTTTATCGATGAGCTTCCTAAATCATACCCAATAAAAAACATATGTTATAAAATGTTTAGCTTAAATTACTAATAAATATAATTAACAAAATCATAGTATATATATTAATTATAATTATTTAATCAATAATCAATAATATTTTATTATATTTATTGTTGCAATAACACAATCGATTGCATAAATATGAAATTAATTTGAATAAATAAAATTTTGATATCTTTGATGGTTATTTTTTTGCTTAATAAATACTTTTATAAAAAAGCATTAAAGATAACATTTATAACCTAAAATTTATACGTTTTTGAAAAAAGAAGTAACAATTTATGATGTTGCAAATAAAACCAACTACTCTCCTTCTACAGTTTCAAGGGCTTTAAACAATCACAAAAGCATAAGTAAAAAAACGATTAAGGTAGTTAAGGATGCTGCAGAAAAAATGAATTACAGACCTAATTCTCTTGCAGCGGGTTTAAGAAACAATAGAAGCAATACTATTGGAGTTATGATGTCCAGAATTAATAGACCTTTCATTTCATCCTTAATTAGTGGTGTAGAAGAATCTGCAAGAAAAGAAGGCTATAATGTCATCATTAGTCAGTCTAATGACAAATACGAAAATGAAGTCAGTAATGCCAAAGCCTTATATGATACTAGAATAAGTGGACTTATTGTATCTCTAGCTATGGAAACAACAGATTTCTCGCATTTTGACCAATTTATAGAAAAAGGAATTCCAATTGTTTTTGTAGATAGGGTTCCAAGCAATTTTAATTCTTATCGTGTGATTATTGATAATTACTCTGCAGGTTATAATGCTACAAAACATTTGATAGAACAAGGCTGCAAAAGAATAGCTCACTTTGCTGGATTACAACACAGGAATGTATATTCTGAACGAAAGAAAGGGTATGTCGATGCTTTAAATGATTATAACCTAGAAATAGATGAAAGTCTAATTATTTATTTTAATACACTTGATTTTAAAGAAGGTGAAAAGGCTACCAAAAAGCTTTTAAAACTCTCTAATCCTCCAGATGGTATTTTTTCATCTAATGACACAGCTGCTGTAAGTGCAATAGTGACTGCCAAAAAGAAAGGAGTTAAAATTCCGGAAGAACTTGCTATAATTGGTTTTAATGACGACCCAATTGCTTCAATTGTTGATCCTGGATTATCTTCTGTGACTCATCCTGCACAGAAAATGGGTAAACTTTCTGCAAAAAGGATATTAGAACATTCTCATCAAAATTTTGATGATAATGTTTCTGAAATCTCAATTTTAAATACTGAAGTTGTAGTTAGAGATTCTTCAAATAGAAATAAGCTAGTATCCAAAATCACTGATTAAGTAACGGTATTGGTTTCACTAATTCACTTTTTCTCTTTTTAATTTAGGAAAGCCGAAATATGACTTTGCATTGTTATAACAAATGTCGCTTACCAATTTACCTATCCAAGCTATATCGTTTGGTAATTCTCCATTTTTAATATCGTTACCAAAAAGATTGCACAAAACACGTCTGTAATATTCATGCCTTGGAAAAGATAAGAAACTTCTACTATCGGTTAACATCCCTAAAGAACTACTTAAAAGTCCCATATTTGATAAGCTATTAATTTGATTCATGATACCTTCTTTCTGGTCTAAAAACCACCATGCAGCACCAAATTGAACTTTGCCTTTAATGCCATCTTCTCCAAAATTACCAGCCATTGTGGCAAAAACATCATTGTCTGATGGATTTGAATTATATAAAATTGTTTTTGGTAGCCTACCTTTATCATTTAATCTATTTAAGAGCTTTGCTAATTGTTCGGCTTGTAAAAAATCACCTATACTATCTACACCAGCATTTATACCAATCTTTGCTAATAATGCTTTATTAGTATCACGAATTGGACCCAAGTGCAGTTGCATTGTCCATCCTTTTTCTGCATAAAAATTTCCTAAATAGTATAATATAGCTGATTTAAATTTTAGCTTTTCAGTTATTGAAATATTCTTTTCAGTAATTCTTTTTTCAAATATTAAATCAATCTCTTTTCTAGTAAAATCTTCTCCATAAGCATAAGGTAAACCATGATCCGAAAGGCGACATCCATAATCATGAAAATAATTTATTCTGGTTTTAATGGCTTCTAATAGCGATTCAAAATCTGATATATCAATTTTCGAAATCTTTGAAAGCGTATTAATATAATCTACAAAATCAATTTTTTCAAGATTAATTATAGAATCTGGTCTAAAGGTTGGAAAAACTTGTATACTAGAAGCAGAGTTTAATATTTTTTTATGGTTAGTTAAATCATCTAAAGGATCATCTGTAGTACAAATTACTTCTACATTCATTTTTTCAAGTAAACCTTGTGATGAAAATTCAGGTGAGTTTAACTTTTCATTACATAAGTTGTATATTTTATTAGCAGATTCAGGGTTTAAACTTTCATCAATTTCAAAATATCTTTTCAACTCCAGATGAGACCAATGGTATAATGGGTTTCTCATTGTATATGGTATTGTATATGCCCATTTATCAAATTTCTCTTTGTATGAAGATTTTCCTGTTATAAACTTTTCTTCAATTCCCAAATTCCTCATTGCTCTCCACTTATAGTGGTCTCCATCTAACCATAATTTAGTTAAGTTTTCAAATTTTCTGTTATTAGCTATTTCAGTTGAAGGCAAATGATTATGATAATCTATTATAGGCTGATTTTTTGCATAATCATGATACAATTCTTGGGCATATTTTGTTCCTAATAAAAAATTATCATCGATAAAATTTTTCATAAAATTGGTTATTAGCTTAATAAAAAAAGAATCTTGATTTTATAAGTCATCTATGGCTTCACAGTAATTAGCACTTCAGCCATTTTTGAAATCCCTAATTCAAAACTTCGTTTCATTGGGCTAGAACCCCCAATATATACTTTAAAATCTCCAGGCTCTATAATACGGTCTCCTTCATTGTTGACCATTTCAAACATTTTTGGAGTCATCTTAAAAGTCACTTCTTTCGATTCACCAGCTTCTAAAGTAATTCTTTCAACATCATTAAGCTGAAAATTGGGAACACTTACCGAAGCTTCAATGTCTGAAACATAAAGTTGTACTATTTCATCAGATTTATGATTACCAGAGTTATTAACTGTTACTGAAACCGAAACAGAATCATTTCTAGATATACTATTTGAAGATGCCTTTATATTTGAATAGGTGAATTCTGTATAACTCAATCCAAATCCGAAAGGGTACAGCGGATCTTCATTCATATATTTATATGTTCTTCCTTTCATGGAATAATCTTCATAATCCGGCAATTGATCTAACGATTTAGGGAAAGTAATTGGTAACCTTCCTGATGGTGATACTTTTCCAAAGATAATATCTGCTACT
>DATGBV010000372.1:0-2905 GCA_035312485.1 Flavobacteriaceae bacterium
CATTCCAAACATGGTGCAATTCAAGAAGCCTATCACGTGTTTATAAAACATGGATTGTATCATTTTTGTCATCCTGAACATGTCACCCAACCTCATAGATCGATATCTATTTTGGAGATAGGTTTCGGTACAGGTCTAAATGCATTTATTACATTACTAGAAGCAGAAAAGTTGGGTTTAAGCATTGATTACGTTGGTGTAGAGGCGTTTCCTGTTAAAAAGGATGAGGTTTTACAACTAAATTATCCTACACAATTATCTGCTGAAAAGAAGTCTAATATTTTTAAAAAAATGCATGAAGTCTCTTGGGAAGAATCTCATGTTTTCCCCAATAATTTTAAATTGACAAAACGTCAACTGGATTTTTTTAAAATAGCAGATAAGGAAAAATACAATTTAATATATTTTGATGCATTTGGCCCAAGGGTTCAACCAGAATTATGGACAGAATCCATGTTCAAAAAAATGTATGATACCCTTCACGAAAATGGTGTTTTGGTTACGTATTCCGCAAAAGGTAGTGTAAGACGTGCCATGCAGACAGTTGGGTTTAATGTAGAAAAATGCCCTGGACCTCCTGGTAAAAGAGAAATGCTTAAAGCATTTAAGTGTTAAGAATACTTAAAGTTTGTAATGTTTATGTTAAAGCTAGCATAATACTGTTTTATAATAGCACTTCAAGTAGTAACTTTATATAAATGAAATTGTATAGATGAGGGTTTTAATCACAGGCGCTACTGGACTTATTGGAAAAGAGGTTGTAAGACTTTGTCATACTCAAAATATTAATGTAAACTATCTTACAACAACAAAATCAAAGCTTGAAAACCAAAAAAACTATAAAGGATTTTATTGGAACCCTTATCAGAATGAAATAGATGAAAAATGTTTTATGGATGTTGATGCTATTATTCATTTAGCTGGTGCAAATATTGCTAAACGCTGGACTGAAAACTATAAAAAGGAAATCATTAAAAGTAGAGTTGAAGTTACTCAATTTTTATTTTCGTCACTTAGAGAACAGAATCATAATATTAATCAGATTATTTCTGCAAGTGCAATTGGTATTTATCCTGATTCATTAACCAAATACTATGAAGAATCTAATATAGAATTTGATAATTCATTTTTAAGTCATGTAGTGCAAGAATGGGAGAATTCTGTAGATGTATTCCAAAGCATAAATTTAAATGTAGCAAAAATTAGAATTGGTTTGGTGTTGTCTGATAGAGGAGGAGCTCTGCCAAAAGTGATGCAACCCATTAAATTTGGTTTAGGCACTATTTTTGGAAATGGAGACCAATGGCAGTCATGGATTCATATAGAAGATTTAGCACAGCTATTTTTATTTGTTTTAAAAAACCATTTAAAAGGTGTTTTTAATGGTGTTGCTCCAAATCCAGTTACACATAAAGAGTTTACAAAAACAATAGCTAAGATTTTGAACAGACGACCAATATGGCTGCCCAATATTCCCAAGATTATGATGAAGCTTGTTTTAGGTGATATGCATACTCTTTTGTATGCTAGTCAACGCGTAAGTTCTAAAAAAGTTGAAAATTTAGGTTTTAATTTTAAATACCATCATTTGCAAACAGCATTGGAGGATTTGATTAAAAATTAGATTTGTCTTAAATCCAAAATTTCAGGAATCCCATTCAAAGAAACCTCTTCTTTTCCACCATTTTTCATAGATTCATAAATTTTATCAATTATAAAATAATCTCGTAAACCCATCTCACCAGGAACCAGACTGGATGTGTTTTGTAAAATATTCAATGCAAAAGCATCCATTTGAGCAGCTTGTTGATTTACAGGGTTTACTGTCATTGGGCCATCAGGCGTCCAGCCTTTTAAGCCATTGTAAATAAATGCAGGAGACAATTTTAATTCACCTTTTTCTGTAGCTGCAGTAAGATGGCAATAGTAAGGTTCTTCATAGCTAGACCTGCAATAAGCTTTACCAGAAGGAAATGTCATTTCCCATTCAATAGAACCTTCAACTTCTTTCCAATCAGCCTTATTAATTGTTGTATTTTTTGCTTTTACAGAGGTTGGCAATTCTCCAAAAGTGTAAATAGCGCCTTGTATATTATAAACTCCCAAATCCATCAATGGTCCACCGCCAGCAAGTTCCTTTTTAGCACGCCATTGGTTCAGATTACCCATTTTAAAAGCAAAACTCGTAGTTATATTCATATCACCATAAACTCGATTTTGCCCTAATCTCATCATTTGGTCATGAAAAGGGTCAAAATGCAAACGATAACCAATAGACAACATTTTACCAGCTTCTTTGCATGCAGAAATCATTTTTTCACAGTCTTCAACAGATGTTGCCATTGGTTTTTCACAAATAACATGTTTACCAGCTTTGGCAGCTCTTATAGAATATTCAGCATGCATACTATTTGGTAAAACAACATAAATAATGTCAATGTCATCATTATTAGCTATAGTATCAAAATTGTCATAGTTATAAATATTCTCTTTTTTAATATTATATTTTTCTGACCAAATGGCTTCCTTTTCTTTTGTTCCAGTCACAATACCAGCTAAATAACAATATTCTGTTTCTAGTAATGCTGGTCCAAGCTGACCTCTTGAATAGCCTCCTAGACCTACAAGAGCAATACCAATTTTTTTGTTTGCAGTTTTAGATTTGAAACCATACAATAAAGGTAGTTGTGAGGCTAAATAAGTACTTCCTGAAATTTGCAACAACTGTTTGATAAATGGACGCCTTTTCATAGTTATGAGTTAAAATACTGAACCAAACGAAGTTAGCCTTTTTATCCAACAAATTCAATAAGAGACATAAAAAAAGCCACTTAATACAAAGTGGCTTTTTAAATCTTTAATTCAATAAGTACTATGCTTTTTTATAAGCTACTACATTGATTTT
>DATGBV010000373.1:0-9927 GCA_035312485.1 Flavobacteriaceae bacterium
AACGCAGGTAGAGTTGGCACAATGTGAATATTTGCTGCCAAGACTTAAAGGTATGTGGACACACCTTGAAAGACAAAAAGGAGGTATTGGAATGCGAGGTCCAGGTGAAACTGAAATAGAAACTGATAGACGTATTGTAAGGGATAAAATAGCGTTGCTGAAATCAAAAATTAAAACTATTGATAAACAAATGGCTGTTCAGAGAGGTAATCGTGGGCAGATGGTCAGAGTTGCTTTGGTAGGTTATACCAATGTTGGAAAATCTACTTTAATGAACGTGATTAGCAAAAGTGAAGTGTTTGCCGAGAACAAATTATTTGCGACGCTTGACACAACGGTTAGAAAAGTGGTTGTTCAAAATCTTCCATTTTTACTATCTGACACTGTTGGGTTTATAAGAAAGCTCCCAACGCAATTGGTTGAATCTTTTAAAAGTACTCTTGATGAAGTTCGTGAAGCGGATTTATTACTTCATGTTGTAGATATTTCCCATCCAAATTTTGAAGAACATATAGAATCTGTAAACAAGATCCTAGACGAAATAGATGGTTCGGATAAGCCAACCATAATGGTGTTCAACAAAATTGATGCGTATAGCCCAGAACCATTTGATGAAACCGATTTAACCACAGAAAGAACAAAATCCCATTATACGCTTAATGAGTGGAAACGTACCTGGATGGCAAAAATAGGCGACAATGCATTATTTATTTCTGCTTTAAACAAGCAAAACCTTGAAGATTTTAAAAAGCGAGTTTATACCGAAGTAAGAAAAATACATATTACCCGATTTCCTTACAATCACTTTTTATATCCAGATTACGAGAATTTGGAATAACCTACCCTAAAAAGAATAGGTTAGCCCAAAGATCCAATAAGATTGTAAGTCGTTATCTACATTATCAAAAGTTGCAGTAGTATCTCCTAAAGTATTGATGGCGTAATTAAGAGCCTCTTGTTTATTATCCCGTAATCCAAATTCAAAACCAACACCAAAATCTTTCCATAATTTGTAACTTAATGAATTAACCCAAGTCCAGTTAGAAAGGTCTGAACTTTTATAGCTTTGGAACATTGATAGGGAAGATTTTATTGCCAAATCATCTATTTTCTTGTTATAAGTAGCAAATATTTTTGTACCTAATGATGATTCAAATATAAGATCTTCATCACTGAACACAATATTGTAATTAAAAGGGTTTATAACTACTACTAAATCAGTAATAGGTTTCCAAGTAACACCAACCCCTAAATCCAAATATCCAGGGTCATTAAAATTGCTTAGTACAGTAGTTCTATATTCACCTAAAAAATCGAGGGCAAATTTTTCACTTAAATTATATCCAAATAGAGATACAATATTAAAAACATCTGTAGCTTCTCTAAAACTATCATCATCTGTTGGATCATCTTTATCATCAAATTTTACCCAACCCAGATTTAGTTGAGCTTGATTATACCAAAATACCTTTTCTCCGTCATATTTCGCAAAAGGATTTACAGATATACCAATAGCACCTGCAGAATTGTTAGGAGCGTTTTGTGAGTACCAATTATTAAATCCTGAAAAACTACCACCTATGGTACCAAATGCACCAAATTTCCACCCAGGATAATTGTCAATTAGCTTTTGTAAATCATCAACTCTTTTTTGAATGGCATCAATAGAGTCTTGTTTAACAGATTTTTCTGATTTTAATTCGTCTAAAGTTTGTGCTTTTACCGAAACAATTGAGATAAGAAAAATACAAAAAAGTAATAGTTTTTTCATAATTAAGTTTTAAGAAAGCAAATATAATATATTATTTGTTTTTATATAACGGAACGGTCGAACAAGCTTCTCCAAACATAATTGATTTTGAGATTTTTGTTAGTCTTGAAATTAATAGCGTATATGCAGTATCTGGTATTGGTTTGTTAGAGCAGCCCTTAATAACTATAGGTTTGTCTTTATAGGTTGAAACATCCAAATTTGAGATAATATCTTGATAAATTGAAGCTTCCAAATCAGCTAAACTTCCAACAACAACCTTTTTTGCAAATGCAGACAGGCTTGATGCAATAAGCAAATAAACCCATGAGGGAATAATAGCATCTGCAGAACAGGTTAAAGCAACATAAGTGTTTTTATATTGACTCCAGTCATGTTGTTTAACATGATCTCTAAACTCTTTTTCACGTATTACCAGCCCTTGAAAAAGCCAATCTTTTATATCAAAAAGAACACGTTCCCCTTCAGGATAGTAATCTTCCAGATCTATTGTTATTAATTTGCTATTCGCAACGCGATTTATAATTTCTTTTGGCATTTTATTTTCCGTGTGATAATCTTAATACTCTTCCATTCCAAGAATCAAATACTAATTCAAAAACTCCACCTACATAATTTTTTGGTAAACCACCAAATATTACCCAATAGTCATCAATTAAATATACTCGATATGGTTTTTCATTTTCAATATTTTCTTTACCATATTGTTCAAATAAAAGAATTTCAGCATATTTTATTGCACTCTCTTTTTCAGGAATTAACTTAAAATTAAATTTATCTCTATCTGGATTAGATGACAAAGCCAATTGAAGTTGTTTTTCAGCAAACTCTTTACTACCTATCCATCTATCAGATTCTTGAACGTTAAGATTTGATAATGTTGAAATTAGTATAAAAAATAAAGAAAGGAGTTTCATATTTTCAAAAAATTAGTTGTTTGTTGTTAAGACGTTATTACAAACTGCTACTGAATACTGCCAACTGATTTTATAACATACCAAGCTCCAACTTGGCTTCTTCGCTCATTAAATCTTGCGACCAAGGAGGATCGAAAGTAATTTCTACTTCAGCGCTTTTTACTTCATTGAGCGATTTAATTTTTTCTTCAACTTCAAGTGGTAGTGTTTCTGCAACTGGACAATTGGGTGTTGTTAGAGTCATTAAGATTTTTACATCGTAATCTTCGTTAACAAAAACATCATAAATTAATCCCAGTTCATATATATCTACAGGAATTTCTGGATCATAAATAGTTTTAAGAACTTTTACAATCTTTTCTCCTAAAGCATTAGTATCTATTGTTGTTTCCATTTTAATTCAATTGTGTTTGGTATGCTATGGCATACATTTTTAATTGCTTAATCATACTTACAAGACCATTGGCACGAGTAGGTGATAAGTGCTCTTTTAATCCAATTTCATCTATAAAAGAGGTATCCGCATCTATAATGTCTTTTGGGTGCTGATCTGAAAAAACCCTTATCAGAATGGCGATAATTCCTTTAGTAATGATGGCTTCACTATCTGCGGTAAAAACAACTTTATCATCATTCATTTCTGCATGTACCCAAACTTTGCTTTGACAGCCTTTTATGATGTTAGATTCTGTTTTGTATTGCTCATCAATTAGTGGAAGTGTTTTCCCTAAATCTATCATATATTGATAACGCTCTTCCCAATCATCAAACATTGAAAATTCCTCTATTATTTCCTCTTGAATTTCTTTTATCTTCACAATTAGTTATTTTAAACAAAAATACAACAAGTAATCTTGCTATTCAATATTTTGTGCTATTGATAAGATTTCTTTAACAAGAACTTTTATTTCTTCGGGAGGATTTCCTTGATCAAAACTTGGTGTTTCATAACTATTGCCTTGATGAGAAATTTTAAGCGTTGTAATTGCTGCACCATCATACTGATGTGCTTTTGTTGGAGCTTCCAGTTTTGAAAGTGATGTAACATTTACATCTTTAAGTAAGGCCATTAATTTATTCCAATCTGTTTTATTGCAAGATTCTGTTTTTGGTTTTGATTGCCTGTCTTTTTGAAAGGAAATCATCTCATTTGTTACAATAATTTGTTGAAATAAACCTCTAGAATGAGCTGTATATTCTATAACATAGGAGTTATCATTTTTTGCCACGAGCAAAGGATTGTTGTCTTTTAACAGGGTTAAGCCATTATTGTCTAAAGCAAATGAGGTTACTTCATTTAGTGCAGTTAAAAAATCATGCTCAATTCTATTTGCATCATCAAGACACATTTTTCTTGTAGATGCTAGTGGACCAAAAGTGATTTTTTTTTCTTTTAAAACAAAAGAACCTGAAAAACGATTGCATCCTGAATAACCAGACACATGATTTTTCTCTTTATCAAAGGAAATGGTTAATTTATGATTTAAGATATCCTTATCGCCCAGCATAGTTACAATATAGCTGCCAGATAGTTGTTCAGATTGATTTTCAGGCATAAAAGAATTTTGTTTAGAAGTTCCACACGAATTAATTGTTAGGAAAATTGAAAAAAAGAAACCAGCTAATTTCATTTTTATTTTTTTATAGGTATATAATAATACAAAAAAGACGCCAATGTTGGCGTCTTTTAAATTTTTATGTAAAAAAATATTAATTCCCAGCTAATGATGCTCTGGCACCACCAACTGTAAACAAAGCACGCATTCTACTGTTTTGGCCATTGGTGAACATATACATGCAGTCATCGTATACATAATCCATATAATTCATAGTCATATCATTTGATCTGCAATTAACCGTTGGATAAGTTGGGCAACCATAATTTGGACCATCTGATGAAGGTGTATCTGCAACAAAATCGTCACGTTTACATCTGCCATCTCCCCAAATGTGCCTTAAGTTTAACCAGTGACCTACCTCATGAGTTGCTGTTCTTCCGTGTCCATAAACACCTCCAGCTTGGGTTTCGCCAAAATAATCAGTACCTATAACAACGCCATCTGTAGCAGAAGGACCTCCTGGAAATTGTGCATATCCTAAAATGCCGCCACCAATTTCACAGACCCAAATATTAAGATAGGTAGATGGGTCGGTTACATCTATACCTCCTTGACTACTATATTTCATTGCATCATTGGTTCCCCATGAAGATTTGTTTGAGACAACTCTATTTACTCCAGCAAGAGTAAACGAGATACTACAATCTGCAACATCGTTTGCAAACTCTGAAGGAATACCATTAGTATTACTATTATTATTGTTATAATCTTGATTTAAAATAGCTATTTGAGAATTAATTTGTTGTGTAGTAACATTTCCAGAACTGGTTTCTATAATGTTAACAATAACAGGAATTGAAACTGGGTCTGTGAAATCGGGATCAGGATCACTACCGCCGCCATTTCCACCGCCACCATTTCCATTTCCATTTCCTCCATTGCCACCTTTTTTTCCGGCTATAAATTTTCTGGTATGGTATTCTATATTATACATTTTCTTTTCTAGACCAGGGTTTTCTTTTAAGAGTCGGTTAAGGTTTACCATGGTGTAGCAAGATTTTAGATTTTCTTTTCCTTGCATTGCTCTGGCAGCTTCATCAACATCAGCGTCAGTATAAACATAAAAATCGCTCATGTCAATTGTTGTTTGTTCTTGAATACTTTCATTTTCTGTGGTCTCACAGGCAGTTAGCAATAAGGCAAAAGATGCCATTCCTAAAATTAATTTTTTCATTTATTTGAGTGTTTTTGAATTAGTCTTGCCGAATATATAATTTTTTGTTAAAATATTAAGGAATATTTAAAAAAGTTATTAAATATTCGATGAAATGTATTTTTCAGGTGGTTTTTTGAAGATAAAATGCGAATAATGTTTTTTGAAACCTAAAAAGAAGTACAATTAAGAAAGCATTGTTTTTGCTTTTTTAACACCCGAAACCAGCAAATCTATTTCTTGTTTTGTGTTGTAAAATGAAAATGAAGCTCTAACTGTTCCTGGAATTTTAAAGTAGTCCATAATTGGTTGGGCACAATGATGTCCTGTTCTAACAGCAATCCCCATTTTATCGAGAATAGTTCCAACATCATAAGGGTGAATATTTTCCAGATTAAATGAAATTACAGATGTTTTATGTTTTGAAGTTCCGTAAATTTTTAATCCGTCTATGTCTAAAAGTTTTTTGGTAGCATATTCAAGCAATTCATGCTCATATTCAGCTATGTTATCAAAACCAATGGAATTCATATAATCTATAGCAGTTCCAAATGCAATACCACCACAAATATTTGGTGTTCCGGCTTCAAATTTATGCGGCAGATCTGCGTAGGTAGTTTTTTCGAAAGTAACTTCAGCAATCATTTCACCACCACCTTGGTAAGGAGGTAATTTTTTAAGCCATTCTTCTTTTCCATAAAGCATACCAACGCCAGTTGGGCCACACATTTTATGAGCAGACGCTACGTAAAAATCTACGTTTAATTTTTGAACATCAGGTTTTATATGAGGACAAGCTTGAGCGCCATCAATTAATACGGCAGCACCTACTTGATGAGCTTTTTCTATGATATATTCAATAGGATTAATTGTTCCCAAAGCATTTGAAATATGATTAACAAAAACCAATTTGGTTTTATCTGAAAGCAGCTTGTCATATTCCGGAATCACTAATTCGCCATCAGCGTTCATTGGTATTACTCTAAGAACAGCTTTTGTTTGCTCACATAACATTTGCCAAGGTACTATATTGCTATGGTGTTCTAAAGCCGAAACAATAACTTCGTCACCTTGTTTTAAAAACGAAGAAAATCCGTTGGCAACCAAATTAATGCCATGTGTTGTTCCAGATGTTAGAATAATTTCACAAGTATGTTTGGCATTAAAATGTTTTTGAATTTTTTGCCTAGCTTCTTCATAGAGATCAGTTGCCTCTTGACTTAAAGCATGTACGCCACGATGTATATTGGCATTGTAATTTGAATAATAATTTACAATGGTGTCTATAACCTGTTTTGGTGTTTGGGATGTGGCAGCGTTGTCAAAATAAACCAAAGAGTGTCCATTTACCTTACGAGAAAGTATGGGAAAGTCTTTTCGTATTTCTTCAACATTAAAATGCATAATAGCTATTGGAAAGGTTACAGATTAAAGCCAATATTAACACCTATTTTATTGGCAATTAGTTTGGTAATACGTTGTTTCAATTCAGGTATTTTTACAGAACTTAACACGTTATTACTAAAAGCATACATTAATAATGCTTTAGCTTCTTTTCTTGGAATACCACGAGTACGCAAATAAAACATAGCATTCTCATCAATTTGACCAATAGTGCAACCATGAGAACATTTTACATCATCAGCAAAAATCTCTAATTGAGGTTTTGTGTTAATGGTTGCTTTGTCACTAATTAGAATATTATTGTTTGATTGAAACGCATTTGTTTTTTGAGCTTCTTTTTCAACAATAATTTTACCATTAAAAACACCAGTGGCATTATCTCCAAAAATCCCTTTATAATCTTGATGACTTTCGCAATTTGGTTTTTGATGATGTACTAATGTATTATGGTCTACATGTTGTCCTTCACCGATAATGGTTACTCCCTTAAGTGTAGAGTCAATGCGTTCACCATGTTGGAAGAAGTTTAAATTGTTACGAATTAGCTTTCCACCGAAAGCAAAAGTATGCACATAACAATGGCTTTCTTGTTGTTGCTTTACAAATGTATTATCTATTAAGGAAGCATTATTATTATCATTCTGAACTTTATAATAATCTACAATAGCTCTTTTGTTCGCAAAAATTTCTGTTACACTATTGGTAAGAACAGGGTTTTCTGTTAAGCTTTGATGACGTTCAATAATTTGAACGTGTGAGTTTTCTTCAGTAATAATGAGGTTACGAGGTTGTAACATTAAAGCCGATTCATTACCAGTTGAAAAATGAATAATTTGAATAGGTTTTTCTACCAATTTATTTTTTGGGATATGAATGTAAGCACCTTCACTTGAAAACGCAGTATTTAAGGATGACAAACTATCTTTTGTAGCAGCCTTATTAAAATAATTTTCAATAATCAAACGATATTTAGGTTTTGATAAAGCAGCTGAAAGTAAGCAGATATCCATACCTTCGTGTGTAGTTTGCGAAAGGTGGGAAGAGTATCTGCCATCTACAAAAACAATTTTATAGGAATCAATATCATGAATGAAATATTTTTTGATATCACGGTATTCAAGAGTGGTGTCCTGACGAGGAAACACACTATAATTGTGCTTTAAAATTCTATTTAAAGAAGTGTATTTCCAAGCTTCTTCTTTTTTGGTTGGAAACCCTTTATCTTCAAAAGTCTTTATGGCCTCACTGCGTATGTCATGTACATAAGCGTCGACATCAACTTCATTTTCGAAAGCTAAAAAAGACGATATTAATTTTTCTTTTAAATCCATGTTCTATGAACAAGCCATAATTTGTGGCTCATTAAATTTTATATATTGATTTTCTTTTATACTCTCTTCTATATTACCATTTTCCAAAAGAGATTTTACTTTAAGCCCAATATCGTAAGCCATTAATGGTGGTACTGCATTACCTATCTGCTGATATTGGCTCAACCCTTTTTCCCAACTCATTTTGGTACGCATGCCTTTAAAGATAAAATCGTCAGGAAAAGATTGTAATCTCGCACCTTCCCTTGCAGTAAAATTTCGATGTGATCGTGGGTGAATAAAATTACTTTGAAATGATGCTGCTATTGTTGGAGCAGGTTTATCACCATATAAGCGCTGATTATTCTGACTAAATTTTATGGTCGATTTTTTAGATGGATTACCTCGCTGCACAGCACCATGCGTTTTCCAGACATCAAGAAGACCTTCACCATTCTTAATGGCTTTAAAGCGTTCTATCAAACGTTTGGTATGTCGCATTGCAATATGATTGTAAACTTTACTGGAATTTTTCCTCATAAATTCCTGATAGGCATTTTGTGGTTCAAGCTCATATTCTTGAACCTCTGTGCCTTCACAAGCATTAATAACCGGTAAATCTGAAATGGCTTGGTTTACAGTAATCTCTTCAGTGTATTTTTTATTTGGAAATTGAGGTTCCAAATCTAAATCGTTTCTAAACCCAATGATAATTACACGTTCTCTGGATTGAGGTACCCCAAAATCGGATGCATTTAAAACTTGGTGCTTTACATAATAGCCAAAATCTCCAGCATTTTCAAATTCTGAAATTATTTGTTTTATGACCTGTCCAGATTTCATAGATAATAATCCTTTTACATTTTCCATGACAAATGCTTTTGGATTATACCAATTGATTGTTTTTACAAATTCATAAAACAAACTATTTCTTGGATCTTCTGAAACTTTGTTTCGTCTTTTGTTGGCTAAACTAAAGCCTTGACAAGGAGGACCACCAATAATGACATCAACTTTAGATGTGATATGCTTTTGAAAATCTTCTTTTTTCAGATTGGTTAAATCATCACAAATAAAAGGAACTCCCGGAAAATTTTGAGTAAAAGTTTTTTTACAATTTTCATCAATATCAGATGCTAAAAGCGTATTGAAACCAGCCCACTTAAAACCAAGGGACATTCCGCCGCAACCTGAAAATAAATCAATTGTATTTAATTTTTCTTTACTCATTAATTAGGCATTCACCTCTTCTTTAATCCAATCGTAACCTTTTTCTTCAAGCTGATGAGCTAATTCTTTTGAACCAGATTTTACAATTTTACCATTATGTAAAACATGTACAAAATCAGGAATAATATGATCCAGCAAACGTTGATAATGGGTAATGACAATAACTGCATTGTCTTTGCCTTTAAGTTTGTTAACACCATTGGCCACAATACGAAGTGCATCAATATCAAGACCAGAATCAGTTTCATCAAGTATGGCTAATTTAGGTTCTAAAACTGCCATTTGAAAGATCTCATTTCGTTTCTTTTCTCCACCAGAGAAGCCTTCATTTATAGAACGTGACAAAAACTTTCTGTCAATCTCTAAAAGTTCAGCTTTTTCTCTAATGAGTTTAAGCATTTTATTGGCTGGCATCTCATCAAGACCTTTAGCTTTTCTTGTTTCATTTATAGCAGTCTTCATGAAATTTGTAACAGAAACACCTGGAATTTCAACTGGATATTGAAAAGACATGAACACGCCT
>DATGBV010000374.1:0-13432 GCA_035312485.1 Flavobacteriaceae bacterium
AATGCTGTCATAAACATAAAACCTCCTAAAGGCATGTCTTATATTCCTGGAGGTATTTTTATAATGGGTAGCAGTGCAGAATATGCAGAAAATGATGAAGGTCCAGAAATAAAAGTAAAAGTTGATCCTTTTTTTATGGATGAAACCGAAGTGACTAATGTCCAATTTAAAAAATTTGTTGAAGAAACAGGTTATGTTACAGTAGCAGAACGTCCAGTAGATTGGGAACAAATAAAGAAAGATTTACCACCAGGAACTACTAAACCTCACGATTCTATTTTAGCACCTGGTTCGTTGGTATTTTCGCCACCAAATCTTGCTGTAGATTTAAATGATTATAGCCAGTGGTGGCAATGGGTTAATGGTGCCGATTGGAAACATCCGCTAGGGCCTGAATCAAGCATTGAAGGTAAAGACAACCATCCTGTAGTTCAAATTGCATATGAGGATGCTGTTGCCTATGCCAATTGGGCAGGCAAACGGTTGCCAACAGAAGCAGAATGGGAATTTGCTTCTAGAGGAAAGGGGAATTATGCAGAATTTGTTTGGGGAGATGAGCTCTCACCACAAAACACATATTTAGCCAATTTCTTCCAGGGAGACTTTCCACACAATAACAGTTTGGAAGATGGATATGAAACATCAGCACCAGTAAGATCATATCCTGAAAATACGTATGGATTGTATGATATGATAGGCAATGTTTGGGAGTGGACTAGCGATTGGTACAGACCAGATATTAAGAAACTATACTTGGCAAATGCATCAAAACTATGTATTAATCCAAAAGGACCAGATAGTAGTTATGACCCTAACGATCCTTATGCCACTCAAAAGCGTGTAATTAAAGGCGGTTCGTTTTTATGTAGTGCGCAATATTGTTCAAATTATAGGTCAACCTCTAGAATGGCAACTTCAATAGATTCAGGGCAAAATCATTTGGGTTTTAGGTGTGTTAAAGATATTGAGTAATAGATTTTTTATTATTAGGACATCTGTTCCAATTTTGTATCTTTATTAAAAAAACTAAAGCTATGAAGTTAATAAGAGTTTCTTTACTCTTACAAATGTTGTTGTTGCTCTCTTGTAACATTGTTGATTTTGAAGAGCCGAATTCTAATACACCTCCTGTTGAACCAGTAATAGCAGGAGAATTTTTGGATGATTGGACGTATAGTGTAAATCCTGGAATTGTTGATAATTTTGATATTGCACAATTCAGATTATGGGTTCCGGAAAGCAATGAAAATTTAAAGGCTATTTTAGTATTATCCGAGGGTAATAATACAAACGCATTTGGATTGGAAAATAGACCTGAATGGAGAGATTTTGCTAATTCTAAAAATATTGCCTTGCTTTCTACTAATTTTAAGAGTTATACTGGACTTGGTCACTATTCAGATGCAAGAGGTGGTAGTGGAGAAGCATTATTAAAGGCTTTAGATTCAATAGCATCTCGAAACAATTTAGGCTATATTAAAAATCTTCCATTTTTGTTGAGAGGCTTTTCTGCAGGAGGTGTCTTTAGCTTTTATTTTTCAACCTATAAGCCTAATCATGTTATTGCATTTGCTAATATGAGAGGTGGTGGTATAGGTATAAACAATATTTCTGACATTAAAGGTATTCCAGCATTAATGTGCATTGGTGAAAATGATGCTGAATCAAGAAATGAAAGAATTATGGAAGCCGTTGATTTCAGCAGAGCGTTAGGAGGTCTTTGGAATTATGCAGTTGAACCAAATGTAGATCACTTTGGTAGTTTGGTTAATGATGATGCTTTGGCTCGAGTTTTCTTCTCAAAAGCATTGGAGAAAAGATTGAACAGTGATTCTAATGTGCTTATTGATATATTGGAAAATATAGGCTGGCTGGGAAACAATGTTTCTAAAGCTATTTTTTCTTATGATAATTATCCTGATTCTCAAGTGGATGCTTCATGGTTAATTGATGAAGAATTTGCAAATAATTGGAAAGATTTTCAATAAGAGCCCTTATTTTTTTAACTCTAATTTTTCAGCAAAGTAGTCACAAAAATCTTTCATAGTAGCCGTCATTTTTTCATCTTGGGTAGCTTTATGAAACGTGTCACTCATAGCTACCAATGTTTGATGAAAGAACATTTTCATCTCATCTACTGGCATGTCTTTGGTCCACAAATCTATACGCAAAGTTTCTTGAGATTTATTATCCCAAACCGAAAGTAACATCGCTTTAGCTTCTTCATTTGCGATACCTCCATCTTGAGCTGTCCAGAATAGTTTTTCTGGCACTCTGTTTTCGTCCAATTCTACATTTAGTTCTATCGTAGATTTATGTGTTGCCATTTACTTATTTGGTTTAAATTTTGAATTATTAAAAATATCTTCAGGGCTTGCTGACAGCAATTCTTTTAGTGAAACTTTATTATTTTTCATGTAGGCCTTTACTATCTGCCAACCTATATATTGTCCTATTTTACCAGGAGATTCATTGTCTATTTCAACCAAATAAAATTTCGAGAATGGTGCTGGATTGATGAACCTTCCAGGTAATTTTGAGTCTGTACTATACAGCAGTTCACGTTCTATAAAGTATCTCCAAATATAACTCTCATTTGCTTTAGACCAATCTAGATGCTCTTGAGTATATCCAATTTTTTCAGCATCGCTTTTAAAAGGAATCATAATGTCTTTAAAATACAGAAGTTTTCCAGCATAAATCATTTCATCTAATAAGGTTTTCCTTTCAGTCTGGAACACATATTTTTTACCGTAAGCTTCTGCAAGACCAACTACTATTTGTTCTTTCGTAAAATTTTGAGTTAAGTATTTTTGAATGCCTTCATAAAACCTATGGTCTTTTCCTAAATAAGTGTCTAAAGCAATTAAAACTATGGTATCTGTTACAATAACATTATTTCTGTAATCAACGTCTGAAGTTGAAGTGATAATTCTTGGAGCTCTTGTTTCTGGGAAATAATATTTTAAATGTTGATAAAACTGGTGAATCTCATCTTCTACATCTTCAAAATTTGAAAACGCTTTAAACACTTCCATATGTAATTCTCTTTGTAAAGTATCATTCATTCTTGCTATCCAAGTTGAATCGCTATACTTTTCGGAAAACATAAAAGGATATGTTTTTTTTAAATTTGGCAAACCTGCTGCAGAAGCTTCAGAGAACAATTTGTCAAATCGTTCAATAGTGATGTCAATATCAATTTGTGAAATTTCTTTTTCGTGCTCATTCTCTTTTTTACAAGAAACAATAATGACTAGAAATGTAATAAGGAATATTAATCTTTTCATTTAAACTTAACGCTGCTAATTTTTATTAATTATTAGTTTGGTTTATTTTTGTTTGGCAAAGTTACCATTCTTTATATTAATTTCAATTTATTATGCAGACAGAAAAAACTATAGATTATATTGTTAAATGGCTAAAAGACTATGCCATAAATGCCAAAGTTAAAGGATTTGTTATTGGCGTATCTGGAGGTATAGATTCTGCACTAACTTCAACCCTTTGTGCTAAAACTGGTTTAGACCTATTATGTGTTGAAATGCCAATACATCAAGCTCCATCACAAGTTAGTAGAGCTTTTAATCATATTGAATGGTTACAGGCTAATTTTGACAATGTATATAAAGTTGAAGTTGATCTTACACCTGTATTTGATAATTTAATAGATGTCTTGCCAAAAGTAGAAAAGGAAGAAGATCGATTCATGTCATTAGCCAATACAAGAGCCAGATTACGTATGACCACACTTTATTACTTTGCAGCTCTAAATAAATATTTGGTTGCTGGAACAGGAAATAAAGTAGAAGATTTTGGTGTTGGTTTTTATACAAAATATGGTGACGGAGGTGTAGATTTAAGCCCAATAGCAGATTTGCTTAAGACAGAAGTATATGAATTGGCAAAGCATTTAAACGTAAATCAAGAGATTATTGATGCTCCTCCTACAGATGGTCTTTGGGGAGATAATCGGACAGATGAAGACCAAATAGGAGCTAGTTATCCAGAATTGGAATGGGCAATGAAAATGGATGACAAAGGCAAAACAGAAAATGATTTTACTGGGAGACAGCAGGAAGTTTTTAAAATATACAAACGTTTCAATACTGTAAACAAGCATAAAATGGTGCCAATACCAGTTTGCGAAATCCCTGATAATTTAAGATAATCACTGTCAAATTCTCGGTAAAATTTATTATATTTACAAGTGTAGGTTAATCAGTTATGGTGTTTACTTGTCTCTCCAACCATGATTTAAAAAGCATCTAAGTTATGATTAAACTGTTAGTAGTAGATCATCACCCTATCATTAGAAAAGGGTTGGAGCTTCTGTTCGTTACTTCAGCAAGTATGGAGGTGGTTGGGAGTTTGGATAATGGTGAAGCAATTTTTGATTTTTTACGAAGAGAACCAGTTGATATAATCTTAAGCGAAATAGATTTGCCTAAACTTAATGGTATAACCGCTTTAAGACGGCTTAAAGTTGAATATCCAAATGTAAAAGTTATTATTTTTAGCGCACATCCAGAAGCTGTGTATGCAGTTAATATTATTAAAGCAGGTGCTTCCGGTTATGTCTGTAAAACAGCTAATGTAATTACGCTAAAAGAAGCTATTGCAAAGGTTGCTGAAGGCGGTATTTATTTAAGCAACGATTTAGCGCATAGTACGGCGTTAGGTTATGGTTCTACAAGTAGAAGTAGGTTTTCATATAAAAAATTGTCCACTCGAGAAGTAGAAGTACTTAAATTATTATCTGTTGGTAAAAAAAATAAAGAAATTGCCCAAGAATTGGAAATAAATGAGAAAACGGTTAGCACTTACAAAACACGCCTCATGAAAAAATTGAATGTAGATAATATTGTAGACTTAATTACACAGGCAAAACTTCTCGAACTATAATACTCTATTTAGTTTTCTGGATAAAAGCATTTTTAAATTAGAATAGTCTTTAACTTCTTGTAAGACAGTTTTATTGTTTTTGCTTTCTATTGTTTCCTGTTGAAAGTCAATGACTTTTTGCTCAATTAAAAAACAGCGTAAGCTTAAAATAGTTTCACTAACTAATTGAGCGATACTTTTAGATTTCTCTTTCGGGTAAATGTTTTTACTTTCCCAATTATGCAAAGTATATCGTTCGTCATCCATTAAAATACTGGTAATTTCATTGGCCATGTTTTGGTCAACAGAATTTACAAAACTCTCCAAAGCAAAATCTGGCTTTTGGTTTAATGTATCAATGATAGTATAATATAGCGTTTTGAATTTTGGGTTGGAAAATTCCATTTCGTCATCTTGTAGGTCCAAATAAATTTTTTCAAATACTTTGGCTTGTTGCACCACTGGCTCAAGAACCAATTCATTGGTTTCGGTTTCCTTTAAAACCAAATCTTCAAAGTCTTCTGTTTTGTTCCCATAAAGCAATAAAATTTCTATAATCTTTCGCTCAAGTTCATACTGAATATCTACTTTTTTAACAGCCTGTTCATTTCTAACAACCTGAAAAGATTGCTGTTGTTTTTTATAGGTTTTATTAGCGTCTTGAAATTCCTTTTTGCTTATCTGAGCTAGTGTACTAAACAGAACCTCTTCGCTAATGTCCATAATCTTTGAACATTCCTGAATATAGATTTCCTTTTTAATCCTATCAGGAATTTTAGAGATGCTATTCACTATATCTCTGATGGTTTCAGCTTTTTTTACAGGATCATTTTTTGATTCTTTAACCAATAATGATGCTTTAAACTGAATAAAATCTTGAGCATTTTCATCAAGATAAAGTGTTAACTCTTCAAATGTATTTTGTCTCGCAAAGCTATCAGGATCATCACCTTCAGGAAACATACACACCTTAACATTCATACCTTGTTCCAGGATAAGGTCAATACCGCGAAGTGAAGCTCTTATTCCTGCTGCATCACCATCGAAAAGTACAGTAATGTTTTTAGTTAGTCTATTGATAAGTCTGATTTGTTCTGGTGTAAGAGCAGTTCCAGAAGAAGCTACCACATTTTTAATACCTGTTTGGTAAAACTGTATGACGTCTGTGTAGCCTTCAACCAAATAGCAGTTATCTTCTTTTGCTATACTTTGTTTAGCATGAAAAATACCATACAAAACCTTGCTCTTATGGTATATTTCGCTTTCTGGAGAATTTAAGTATTTGGCAGCTTTTGTAGTTTTGGTTAAAATTCTGCCACCAAAGCCTAAAATGCGACCACTCATACTTTGTATTGGGAACATGACACGACCTTTAAACCTGTCAAAACGTTTATTCTCTTTTACAATAGTTAATCCTGTTTTTTCCAGAAATTCAATATTGTATCCTTCTTTTAAGGCTTCATCTGTAAAGGCTTGCCAGTCATCCAAAGAGTAACCCAATCCGAATTTCTTAATGGTTTCATCTGTAAAACCTCGTTCTTTAAAATAACTTAAACCAATAGATTTACCTTGATCGGTATTATGTAGTATTTTTTGAAAATATGTATTGGCGTATTCACTCACCAAATAGAGACTTTCACGAGCATCGGCTTCTTGCTTTTGCTCGTCTGATTGCTCTGTTTCCTCAATTTCAATGTTGTACTTTTTGGCGAGATATTTTATGGCTTCAGGATAGGTAAAATGCTCATGCTCCATTAAAAAGGCAACAGCATTTCCTCCTTTTCCACTTGAAAAATCTTTCCAAATTTGTTTTACGGGAGAAACCATAAAACTTGGTGTACGCTCATCACTAAAAGGGCTTAACCCTTTAAAGTTACTGCCAGCTTTTTTGAGTTGCACAAAATCACCAATAACCTCTTCTACACGAGCAGCTTCAAATACTTGGTCTATGGTGTTTTTGGATATCAAATGCTATGAATTTAATTTGAAATTTGATTGTGAAACAGGATTGTAAAAGTAATATAAACTAATGACTTTTTGAAATGAAAAGCAGTTTCAATTTTGAATTATAGATTTAACTTTTTATCCAAAATCGCTGCTAAACTATCACAACTTGCAATACCATTTTTTGTAGCTTTAAGTTTTATATCAAAAGCACCACGCATACTTAAAATAATATTCTTCAATAATTTTTCATCTTTAAAACCAAATTGTCCTTTAGAAAAATCATCATAATCAATATGATATATAAAATAATCGCCAACATATTTCTTTTGAATGTTTTCTAATCGTTCATAGCTTTGAGACATGATTTGGTAAGTAGCATAATGTTTTTCGATGGCAGTTTTTAATTCAAAATCATCGATTAGTTTAAAGTCTCCTGAATTCACAAGTGCTTGATAAGTGTTATCGTTAGGTGTGAAATTCACTAAAGAAACAATGCTAAATATTTTTCCTGAAATACTCATTTTATCAGGAGCATTTGTATTGAGTTTTGGGAGGATTTCGTTTGTAGTTTTAATTTTATTTTCAAGCGCTTTAACATTGTCTTCAAGATTAATTTTATCACTTTCAATATCGTTCTTAATATTGGTTAAATACTGTTGTTGTTGAGCTTTATTTTTTGAACTCTCGGCACATTTATTCAAACTAAATGCAATGCTAATGCCAATAATGACAATCAGTATTTCGCCAAAAGTATATTGCCAATCAATTTTTTTCATATTAAAGGAAATTATCTTGTTTAAAGCTATGAAATATTTTAATATCTATCTTATTGTTTTTCGGATTTTGATTTCGAAATTAAAACGCTAACTTCTAATATTTAACATTTAAAACAGATTTATATCAAAACATTAAATGAAACCAAAAAAACCTTTAAAAATTTTAGTTAAATTTTAGCCAAAGAAATTATCACGGATCATATTTATACGTACATTTAATATGTTCTTAAAATGATATAAATTATGGGACAATTAAAGTCAAAAAACAAGTCAGCTTTACCTAAACAAGGTATTAAGAAGGCTCCACAGACTATTGCAAAGAAGAAGTAGTTCTTGTGTATGGTTTATCTCGATAAACCTTAATTTAGAAAAAACAAATGTATGACCACCCTTAAAAAAGGTGGTTTTGTCAATTATTAAATCATTCTTTGAATAAAACAAATTTTTATTAACTAACTAAATTATTCGAATGAAAAAAATCACAAAATTTTTGGCTATTTTGTTAATGTCTTTAGCATTAACAAATTGCGCGACCGTTTTTGGTGGTAAAGTAACACAATATCAAAAAACAAAACCAGCAGATGGTGAACCACAAAGACCAGTAAGAGTTGTTGCATTGATTGCTGATATAGTGCTCTTTTGGCCTGGTGCAATTGTTGACTTTGCTACTGGAGCAATTTACAAACCACAAAAATAGTTTAATAATAAAAACGCCTCAATTATTAATTGAGGCGTTTTTATTTTAATATGTATAATATTTAATTACATCATACCTGGCATTCCGCCGCCACCCATTGGAGGCATAGCAGGCGCATCTTCTTTAATATCTACCAAGGCACATTCAGTAGTTAAGATCATACCAGCAACAGAGGCTGCATTTTCTAATGCAATACGTGTTACTTTAGTTGGATCTATAATTCCAGCTTTTAGCATCTGTACATAGGTTTCAGTTTTTGCATCAAAACCAAAATCACCTTTACCTTCCATAACTTTAGCAACAACTACACTACCTTCACCGCCAGCATTTTCTACAATAGTACGCAATGGTGACTCAATAGCCCTAGCCACAATTTGAATACCTGTAACTTCGTCAAGGTTTTCTGTAGTTAATTTCTCTAATAGAGGTTTTGCTCTTACAAAAGCTACACCACCACCTGCAACAATACCTTCTTCTACAGCTGCACGAGTTGCATGTAAGGCATCATCAACACGATCTTTCTTTTCTTTCATTTCAACTTCACTGGCTGCACCAACATACAATACTGCAACACCGCCTGCTAATTTAGCCAAGCGTTCTTGAAGTTTTTCTTTGTCATAATCGCTAGTAGTCGTTTCTATTTGTGATTTAATTTGGTTCACTCGGTTTTTAATCAATCCTTTATCACCAGCACCATTAACTACAGTTGTATTGTCTTTATCAATAGTTACGCGTTCTGCAGTACCAAGCATATCTATAGTTGTGTTTTCTAAAGTGAATCCACGTTCTTCAGAAATTACTGTTCCGCCAGTTAAGATGGCTATATCCTCTAGCATAGCTTTACGTCTGTCTCCAAAACCTGGAGCTTTTACTGCTGCTATTTTAAGTGCGCCACGCAATTTGTTCACTACTAGAGTTGCCAATGCTTCACCATCAACATCTTCTGCTACAATTAAAAGAGGTTTTCCAGATTGAGCAACAGGCTCAAGAACTGGAAGTAAATCTTTCATTGTAGATATTTTCTTATCGAATAATAGGATGTATGGATTTTCTAAATCGGCAATCATTTTTTCGCTGTCTGTTACAAAGTAAGGCGATAAATAGCCTCTGTCAAACTGCATACCTTCAACAACATCTACATAAGTATCTGTTCCTTTAGCTTCTTCAACAGTAATAACACCTTCTTTACCAACCTTTCCAAATGCATTAGCTATTAAATCACCAATAACATCGTCGTTGTTTGCAGAGATAGATGCTACTTGTTTTATCTTTTCAGAAGAGTTTCCTACTTGTTTACTTTGCTTTGCCAAGTCTGCTACAATAGCTTCAACAGCTTTATCTATACCACGTTTTAAATCCATTGGATTTGCACCAGCAGCAACATTTTTCAAACCTTCTTTCACGATAGCTTGTGCAAGAACAGTAGCTGTTGTAGTACCATCACCAGCCAAATCGTTGGTTTTAGAAGCTACTTCTTTTACCATTTGTGCTCCCATATTTTCAAGAGCATCTTCTAGTTCAATTTCTTTTGCCACTGTTACACCATCTTTAGTAACTTGAGGTGCACCAAATGATTTACTAATAATTACGTTTCTACCTTTAGGACCTAATGTTACTTTTACAGCATTTGCCAATGCATCTACACCACGCTTTAGTCCGTCGCGTGCTTCTATATCAAATTTTATATCTTTTGCCATTTTTAATGAATATTTTTTATGAATTAATTAAAGTTTAAGTTAGAATTAGATTATTGCCATGATGTCTTCTTCGCGCATCATCAAATAATCCTTACCATCTAAAGAAATTTCTGAACCTGAATATTTTCCGTAGAGTACTTGGTCTCCAACTTTTACAGTAAGTGGTTCATCTTTTTTGCCATTCCCTACAGCTACTACTGTACCTTTATGTTGTTTCTCTTGTGCTGAATCTGGAATAAAAAGACCAGAAGCTGTTTGGGTTTCTGCAGGAAGTGGCTCTACCAGAACACGATCTGCAAGCGGTTTGATGTTTACTTTACTCATGTTGTTATATTTTTAAATTAGTTTTATTGTTAACGCTTTAGCGTTATTCGAAAATTATGCCAACTCTTTTTGACTGACAAAGTTTCAGAAAATAAAAATGCCAACTGTAATAGCTGGCATTTTGTATATGTTATTTTGCATCAAATTATTGCGCAGTTGAATCTGTTGCTGTTGTAGTGTCAGATTGTGCAGGTGCATTTGGTAATGGTTGTGCAGTATTGGTTTCTGGATCCAAAACTTTAGAGTCTGAACTTGAACCACCTCTGTTGATAGCTACGTTAGATAATAAAATTAGTACGAGCATTAGCGCAGCTAAAGTCCAAGTGCTTTTATCCAAAAAGTCTGTTGTCTTTTTTACACCACCCAATTGTTGTGTTCCGCCACCACCAAAAGAAGATGACAAACCACCACCTTTAGGGTTTTGAACCATAATAACTACAACCAGTAGAAATGCTACAACTACAATTAATGCTAAAAATATGGTAAACGTATTCATTATTATTTGTTATTATATTCTTGTAATTTTTTTATTGCTTTAATTTGGTCTGCAAAGAAACCACTTTTTTCTGGATATTTCAAACTTAAAATTTTGTAAGATTGAATGGCCTTTTCATAGTTTTTTTGTTCAACGTAAATTCTTGCCAAAGTCTCTGTCATTAGGCTTTCAGGTTGAATCATTTGTTCTTTGGCAATATTGTGTTTGGCAGATGATTCTTTTGAAGGTTTAATTTTAGGGTTTTTGGATATAAACTTATCAATAAGTTCAAATTTCTTTCTTTTGGCTAAATCAATTGAAGCTTCCGATTTTTCTGCTGAATTTTCAACATTTTCAACATTTTCTATATCCTTTTCTTCCCTTTCTATGGGTTTAAAACGTGTTAGTTTTAACCATTCATTAAAAGAATGTAATTCACTTCTGTGAAATTGCAGAGGTTTCCCAAGATTTAAGACATCAAAAGGAGATTCTTCACTAGAAGTAACTTCTTCTTCAATAGCATCTTCAATAGCGAGATCCTTGTCAAGTTCGAAACTAGCAATTTTAGAAGGTGTAACTTTTGGCTGAAATAACGAAGGGTCTAAAGTTTTTTCGGTGTCTTTAATTTGATCTTGAAGTGCTTCATCTAATTCTAAACTTTTATTAACAGACAATTCTTCAACATCAACATCAATATTTTTTAGATGTTCTGTGTTTTGTTTGATGAATTCAGAGATTTCATTTTGTGCAAATTCATCCGAAGTAATAAAATCGAAAAGAATGCTTCTGTCATTAGTGTGTGCAGCTGTTACTTTTAATTCTTGATTATATTTATAACTTTCAGAATTTTTTAAACCTTTAAGGTATATGGCTCTAGCAGATTGAAAATATGGAAATTCGTCAATAACAGATTTTAACCCATCGGTCTGTTCCTGTTTTATAGAAGCAGGATGTTGTAAAAGGGATATAAAATCTGTTTTATTCACGTGTTACCATTTAGCTAGAGATGCGTTGAAAATATCTTGGGTTAGACGCTCAAAAACCTCTTCGTGGGCTGCATCTTTTTGACTTCCGATGAGTTGTGCCTCACCGGGATAATCGTAGTAAAAAGAAAAGGATTGTTCAAAATCGTCTTCTTCATTGTTTGTGTTATAAAAACGAACATTTACTGCAATAGTCAATTTGTTTTGCGCTGCAGTATTATTTGCGGTTGCGGTTGTTGGCGAAATTCTGTAATTGGTAATTTCACCTTCATAGACTAAATCTCCTCCGGATTTTACAAGGCTTAAATTGGTTTGGTTTAAAATTAAATCGGTTAAGGCATTAGTAAAATCTCTATCCAATCCTGGCTCAATTAACAAGGCATTATTTTGAAAGTAATTCACCTGAAATGTTTTAGTGTCTGGAGAAATAGATGCACCTGTAAAAGAATAAGCTCCACAACCTAAAATGGCTAGCGTACTTAAGAATAGTAAAACGTATTTAAATATTTTCATTATAAACTTTAAAGGTCATATTGTTTAATTTTTCTATACAATGTACGCTCGCTTATACCAAGTTCGGCAGCAGCTAATTTACGTTTTCCGTTGTGTCGCTCCAATGATTTTTTTATTAATTCTAATTCTTTATCGTGTAATGATAAAGTTTCTTCTTCTTCAATTTCTTCAGCAAAATGATATTTGTCTTGAACAGTACTTGCTTGTTGTTCTTTTGTACCATGTTCTGGAATAGCAATGACACCAACATCTTCCTGATCATCATAAACAGATTCATCATTTTCACCATATATCTTTTGGATTAAGTGCTCATGATCTTTTTCAACATCTCTTGTATTACCACTTTTCATAAGCTCCATAGTGAGCTTTTTAAGATCGTTTAAATCACTTTTCATATCAAACAACACTTTGTACAAGATTTCGCGTTCGCTACTAAAATCACTTTCAGATTTTGATTTATTTATAACAGCTGGCAAATTACTACCAGACATTGGCAAGTATGCTTTTAAAACGTCTGGTGTTATAGTTCTATTTTGTTCCAACACCGAAATTTGTTCAGCTACATTACGTAACTGCCTGATGTTTCCACTCCATCTGTGTTTTAAAAGTATGTCTACAGCATCGTCAGCAAGTTTGATGGTTGGCATTTTATATTTTAATGCAAAGTCGCTCGCAAATTTCCTGAACAGTAAGTGAATATCATCTTTGCGTTCGCGAAGAGGAGGAATATGAATATCTACAGTACTCAAACGATAATACAGATCTTCCCTGAATTTTTCCTTTTTAATAGCTTCAAACATATTCATATTTGTTGCTGCTACTATACGAACATTGGTTTTCTGAACTTTACTGCTACCAACTTTTATGAACTCTCCATTTTCAAGAACACGCAATAAACGCACTTGTGTGGTTAATGGTAACTCGCCAACCTCATCAAGAAAAATAGTGCCGCCATCTGCAACTTCAAAATAGCCAGAACGTGTTTGTGTTGCACCAGTAAATGATCCTTTTTCATGTCCAAATAATTCACTATCAATAGTACCTTCTGGAATAGCGCCACAGTTTACAGCAATATATTTGCCATGTTTTCTATGAGAAAGTTGATGTATAATTTTAGGAATACTCTCTTTACCAAC
>DATGBV010000375.1:0-2915 GCA_035312485.1 Flavobacteriaceae bacterium
GATTTAGCGGAATTTAAAGAAGATTTAACTTCTTCCCATTTAGTTTCTGCAGAATCCTCAATACTATCGTATTTTGATTTCAGGTCTTCCTTTTTTGATTCCATTGTTTCAATGGTTTCATTGTATTTATTTCTTACATCATCTGTTACAGATTCTTTTTTAGCTTTCATCTGGTCAATTTTTGATGACATATCATCAATAGTATTATTAATTTCTCTCTTTAGTTCTTCCTTGTTCATTTTTAATAATATTTTTAGTTATGCCTACTCTATTTAGATTTTCGGCTTTCTCTATTTATAGTATACAAAAAATGAATGTTAATATCAAATTATGAATGTTAATTATTAGTTAATATAATACAATATAAATAATTATATATCAATATCTTACATATTTAATATTTAAATTCTATGTTAATGTTTTTATGCTAACCGTCTTTAACAAAACCATCTGGTTGGAAGCATGATGGCACAGGAAAAATTTCTGAAGATTTAAGACAAGAGAATGGAAACGTAAAAGTAAACAAGATTGCATTAGCTATATTCATTGCTTTCTACAAATTTCTTAAAATTATTCAGCCATTTTTGAACTTGTTTTTTGAAAATACCTGGAAAAAGGAATGACATTGCTTTTGGCATAAAACCTCTAAAAGCTGTATAATTTATTTCGGAAACATACTTGGTTTCGTTGTCATTTAACGCTTCAAATTTACAAAGCATAGTGTTATCCATATGCTTATGATGATACTTGGCGTAAAAAGAATCTGGTAATTGATTATCGATTATAGTTTCTATTAATTCCATTTCGCGCTTGCCCATTTTATAAAGCATTTTTGAAACAGCACCATTTTCGCCATTATTTCCAGAAATCAATTCTTTGCCTAAAAAACCATCCTGATATTCCTTTAAATATTTTGGATCTGCAAAAAAATCTGCAACAACAGTCTTTGGCTTATCAATTTTTATTGTACAAGTAAACTTCATGCCAAAATAATTTAATTAAACTTCAATAAAATTAAGATGAAAAAATAGGTGTTACAACTCCAAACTCTCTCCTATTTCCAACAACATTAAATCTTTATCCTTATCAAAAAACTTACGCTTGGCTTCTTCGTGATCTATTTCAATGTAACCAAACGTATCATAGTGGTAGCCTAATATTTTATCGCATTCTATAAAATCGCTTGCAATAATAGCATCTTCAATGCCCATTGTAAAATTATCTCCTATAGGTAAAATGGCTAAATCTAATTTGGTTTGCATTGGAATCAATTTCATATCCATTGTCAAAGCAGTATCTCCAGCAATGTAAATATTCTTATGTTCTCCTTCTATAACAAATCCACCAGGTTGACCACCATAACTACCATCAGGAAAAGATGATGTGTGTATAGCATTCACATATTTTAGATTCCCAAATTCAAAATCCCATTGACCACCATGATTCATTGGATGATATTCAAAGCCTTTATTGCCAAAATGTGAAGCTACTTCATAATTTGCAACTATAACAGCGTTGGTTCTTTTTGCAATGGATTCAACATCCAGAATATGGTCCTGATGTGCATGCGTTAATAATATATAATCGGCTTTAATAGAATCTAAATCAATATGTGAGGCCTTTTCATTAGCAGAAATAAAAGGATCTACAAGAATATGAACTCCACTAACTTCTATGCCTAAAGAAGCATGGCCATAATATGTAATTTTCATTTTTGGAGAATTTTATTTGCTTCTTAAATTACAAAAAAATAAGCAATTTAAAACGATTAAAACAAGTGGCCAACTCCCAATAAAACTGAAAGCAACAACGTAGCCAACGCCAGTTTTTTCAATTCTAGGTCAAGGTCTTTAGGGTTTTCATTTTTATGCACTGTCTTTAAATGCTTTACTAATGGAATATAAGCCAGCATAAAAACTAAATTAAAAGGAGATGTGTAATATAATATGCCAAAAAGTCCAGATAAAACTATTGCTGTTACAATCAAAAAGTAATGGTATGCTTTGGCTTTAGCTCTGCCTAACTTTACAGGAATTGTATTCTTTTTCGCAGCTCTATCTGAATCTATATCACGCATATTGTTAAGGTTTAACACTGCTGTGCTCAATAAACCAACTGTGAGAGCAGGTAAAAAAACCACGTGATCTATATGTCTGGAATACAAAAAATAACAACCAATAACACTAACTAGTCCAAAAAACACAAATACAAAAATATCTCCAAGTCCTCTATAACCGTAAGCTTTTTTACCCATAGTGTACTTGATAGCTGCCAAAATACACGTAAAGCCTAAAGCAAAGAATATTATTGAATATATAAAATGATTAATGTTGAATGAAAAGAAAATAAGAAAGAAGGCAAATCCAATAGCGATTAAAATATTAATTTTGATTGCATTATACATGGCACCAGGAGATATTTTTCCACTTTGTATGGCACGCTCTGGTCCAATTCTATCTTTATTGTCTGTGCCTTTTACACCATCACCATAATCGTTGGCAAGATTAGATAATACCTGTAAACTTAAAGTGGTGAGAATGGCGAAAACAAAAATGATCCAATCAAAGAATCCGTTATATTCTGCAAGGCAAGAGGCAACTATAATTCCGGAAACCGACAATGGTAGCGTTCTTAATCGCATTGCCGAAATCCATAAAGAAAAATTACTCATTCAATTTTTTTTAAGGAATCCATTTTTTATCAAAATTGGGCTTACGTTTTTCCAGAAATGCATTTCGTCCTTCTTTGGCTTCGTCTGTCATGTAAGCCAATCGGGTTGCTTCACCAGCAAACACTTGTTGCCCAACCATGCCATCATCTGTAAGGTTCATGGCAAATTTTAGCATTTTTATTGAGATAGGGGATTTTTCTAAAATTTCTTGTGCCCAATCATAGGCTGTTTGCTCCAATTCGTC
>DATGBV010000376.1:0-2321 GCA_035312485.1 Flavobacteriaceae bacterium
AAAAGTACTGTAAGAATACAATACCAAACAAAGCCATGGCGGCTAGAAAAATCCAAAACGCTTTATCACTATAGGCTGATTTTGGGTTTTCATTTTTCACATCATCAAGAGTTTTTGCAGTTTTCGGATTTAGTACTTGCAATAACACAATACTAGCAACAATACACGTGATACCATCAACCCAAAACAAACCTCCGTAACTCATGGTTGTTATAATAACACCACCTAAAGCTGGACCAGCAGAAAAACCAAGATTTATGGCCAACCTAATAAGTGTTACAGAACGCGTTTTATTTTCAGGTTTGCTGTAAGCACTCAAAGCCACAAACATAGCAGGTCTAAATGTGTCTGCTACAACCATTACTATAAAAATACCAATACAAAATGTTACAAATGTGGTAAGAAATTGCAAGCCGATGAACAAAACACCTGTGGCAAGCAAACTAATTACCATAACTTTGTAATACCCAATTTTGTCGGTTAGTTTTCCACCTAACCAAGATCCAACTACAGAACCCAAACCAAAAGCACTCATTATCCAGCCAACATCACTTAAACTAAAATCAAGACTTTTAGTGAGATACAAAGACAAAAAGGGAAGCACCATTGTTCCAGCTCTGTTTATAAGCGTGATAAGTGCCAGCCACCAAACTTCTTTTGATAAGCCTTTAAAGGTATTTATGTAGCTTTTAAACAATCTTTTCATTAGTTCTTTTGCGTCTTAATGAATTTATTAAATGTCGATTATCGACTAAAAATAAAAAGTCCAACTTTGCAGTTGGACTTTTACACATTGTAATATCTTATATTCATATCATCACAATATATCAAACGCCCAACCCTTACCAGAAGAGGTGTACTGCTTTCTACAAATTGTGACTAGATTTCGCATGGTTTAATTTTTTTTGCTTGTTCAAAGCTATGTAAAATATTTGTAAGTTGTACTTTTGGAATGAAAAAAAATAAGTATGAGATCTTTTTTTACATTTTTACTTGTATCATTTTTCTTTATTGGCTGCGCTCAAGATAAAGAACCTATTCTTGGTGAGACTGAATTTCAGCGAGAGATGAATGCCGAATTTAAAGATGCCACAACATCACCTTTAAAGGATAAGGATAGAAAGCATTTTAAGGGTTTGGAGTTTTTTGATGTTGATTCTACTTATGTAGTTGAAGCAAATTTTAAAAGAACACCAGAGGAGAAGCCTTTTAAAATGAAAACCACGACTGATAGATTACCTGTCTATGTAAAATATGGTGAAGCTACCTTTGTTTTGAAAGGCAAAACCTTTAAACTGAATATATATCAAAACCAAGACCTGATAACCAAAGAAGGCTACGAAGACTATTTGTTTTTACCTTTTTTGGACCAAACCAATGGCGTTGCAAGTTATGGAGGTGGACGTTATGTAGATGCCAGAATACCTGAAGAAGATACAATGATTATAGACTTTAACAAAGCCTACAACCCGTATTGCGCTTATAATGACAAATACTCTTGCCCAATTGTACCTAGAGTGAATTATTTACCCATTAAGATTGAAGCTGGCGTTAAGGCCTTTGATGAACATTGATTTTTTTGAGGTTTCGTTTAATGTGTTTGGCCATGGTTTCGTTGTATGAGACTTAAGATAGTAAATAAAGAGAAACCCATTGTTCAGCAGCGAAGAAATTCCGATGAGGAATTTCAGATGCAATGAGCAATGCACGTTGTTTTACGCTGTTATTTCCAAAACATCCAGACTGGTTTCAAACATGCGCTTTTTACTAATTCTTTGGCATCTTTATACGCTTTATCAGATGATTTCATGAATCCTACAAAAGGACTTTTGAAAATCACTACGTTTTCATCATGCTCATCAAATATTTCTCGAATACCTCTTGTGATTTTATTTTTATCAGATTCAAGAAATTCAACGGTAATTTCATCATTGGTAAGTTCTTTCCATTCTGATTTTATATATTCAATTTCTGAATCCACATATTTAATCGTTTTGTATAGGACTATTACTAAATATTCAAAATCAACCTTATCAAGATCGTTATCTTCAACAGTATCAAATTCATTAGTACAATAAATTATTTCATGTTCTTTATCCTTAGGTTGAGGAGGTAAAGAGGAGGTTTTTCCTATAAATATGCAATGATCATGAGACATTTCAAGAATTTTGTCTAATTGAGTACAATGTTAGGCTAATCATAGTTTTTAATTGTTTATATCAGTAGTTACTGAAGCAAGTTCAGCACAAGTAAACGAAGTTCGTCTATTTATTTAAGAAAGTCAAATAGGTATTTTCTATTTTTCAAAAATCTGAACCCTA
>DATGBV010000377.1:0-11121 GCA_035312485.1 Flavobacteriaceae bacterium
CTCAACATCAAAACCTCTTAATTTTTTTGCAAAAGCTTTTCCCATATTGCCATAACCTATCAATCCTACGGTTTTTCCATCCAACTCTATGCCTCTATTGTCTTCCCTTAACCACCTGCCCTTTCTAACTTCTTTGTCTGCTTTATTGAGTTTGTTAAACAAAGACAAAAGCATGCCTAAAGCGTGTTCGCCAACTGCATTTCTATTTCCTTCTGGAGCAGCAATAAGTGTAATACTTTTTTGTTCAGCATAATCACAATCTATGTTTTCTAATCCAGCGCCAACACGTCCTATAAATTTTAAATTGGTTGCTTTTTCTAAAAATGATTTATCGATACTAAATCTGCTTCTAATTACAATGCCATCATATTCATGAATTTTAGTTGTAATATCTTCTTTTGATGATGTATAATCTTCATCGTTTTGAAAACCTAAATCGTTTAACTGATTGATTAAAAGTGGATGGTTCGTGTCGAGATGTAGGATTTTCATTTAAATTTTTGGGTAATGCGTTTGTGTTTTTTCGTGTTCTATATTTCCGGTATGTGCTGTCGATAGCTTTTCAAACAGCAAGACATGAACCTCTTCATCGTCTTTTGTTTTAGGGTTATGCTCAACACCTTTGGGCACCACGATAATTTCGCCTTCGTTTACAATTTCTGTTCTATCACGAAATTGCATATACAAGGTTCCTTTAATCACTTGAAACAATTCGTCTTCCTCTTCATGAGCATGCCAAACAAATTCGCCTTTAAGCTTTGCTAAAATAACTTGCATATCATCCACAACAGCTATTTGATGTGGATGCCAGTTTTTACTGAACTTTGCAAACTTCTCTTGGATGTTAATTGGTTTCATCTGTTTGAAATTTTGTAGTTTACTGAAAATGAAAAAGCTAAAAATTTCTTCACATTCAGGAATTCACATTAAAATTTAAATCATTTTAGATGGTAATTAAATGATTAAATTTGTTAATGCTCATTTCATGTTGTAAAATTACGAAGTTTTGGGTTAACGATTGAAGTGTAAATCTTTTTGCTTTTGCAAAAGATTGAATAGAAAAGCGTGACCTGAAGGGTAACGCAAAATTTAAATTCCAAGAATCATTTTAGCAATCCAGAAATAGATGAGGATTCCAAAAATATCATTACTTGTAGTAATAAAAGGTCCTGTTGCGATGGCTGGATCTATACCACGTTTGTCTAAAAACAACGGAACAAATGTGCCTATTAAACCTGCCACAATAATTACTGCCACCAAAGAAATTGAAATGGCAAAAGCTGTATTCATATCTCCTTTTGTAGCCCAAACAAATAAGAACAAAAATACCGCCAGAATAATACCATTAAGCGCAGCGAGAAACATTTCTTTTAATAGTCTGTTATTTACACTTCCTTTAACATCGTCGTTTGCTAAACCCTGAACAATAATGGCGCTTGATTGCACGCCTACATTTCCAGCCATTGCAGCAATTAATGGCGTAAAAAAGAATAAAATTGCATACTTACTGAAGGACTCCTGAAAGCCTTCCATGATTAGAAAAGCGCCCACACCACCAACCAACCCTAAAAATAGCCATGGTAATCTTGCACGTGTAAGTTGAAAAATACTATCGTCATGTTCTACATCGCTGGTAATACCTGCTGCCAACTGGTAATCTTTTTCGGCTTCTTCTTTCATGACATCTACAATGTCGTCAATAGTAATTCTTCCTAATAACACCTGATTATTGTCAACTACTGGAATGGCTTCCAAATCGTACTTTTGCATCACTTTAGCAACATCTTCAACATCATCATTAACATTTACAGAATCTACATTTGAATTTGAGATTTCAGCAATCTTTTGTTCGCTTTTAGCAGTGATAAGATCTTTTAAAGACAATCTGCCTATCAATTTTTCTTCTTTGTCAACCACATAAATGGAATGTACTCTTGTAACATCTTTAGCTTGCCCTCTTATTCTTCTCATACACCCTGCAACCGTCCAAGTTTCATACACCTTAACGAGTTCTTTTGCCATGAGCCCACCAGCCGTGTCTTCATCATAAGCTAAAAGCTCCTTAATTTCAGCTTTATGTTCTTCGTCCTCTATTCGAGAAATTACATCATCTTGACGATCTTCAGGCAATTCAGCAATCATATCTGCTGCATCATCTGTGTCTAATTCTTCAATTTCTTCAGCTATTTCTTTAGCAGAAAGGTTTCTTAAAACTTTTTCACGAATATCTTCGTCAAGCTCTGTTAATATATCTGAAGTAGTTTCTGAATCTAAAAGTTTAATAATATAAACTGCTTCATCTAAATCAAGTTCGTCAAGAATTTCTGCAATATCTGCATAATGAAACTCATCTAATAAGTTATGAAGCTCTATATCGTTTTTTTCAACAATAAGTTGCTCTACTTGACCTATGAGTTCATCGGTTAGTTCAAATTGAATATTCTCTTTTTCTTCAGACAAATTAAAATAATTTAACTATTTAAGTCGTCTTCAATTAATTGTGTAAGCTGAATAAATTCTTCAACTGACAATTGTTCTGGACGTTTGCCAAATATAACATTTGCTTTTAAATTATCTGACAAATTAAATGTTTTTAAGCTATTGCGAAGGGTTTTACGACGTTGCTGAAATGCCTGCTTTACAACTTTAAAAAATAATGTCTCGTCACAAGGCAAGGTGAAATTTTCTTTTCTTTTAAGCAATAAAACTCCAGAATCTACTTTAGGTGGTGGATTAAAAACCTGTGGTGGCACAGTGAATAAATATGAGGCGTCATAAAAGGCTTGTGTTAATACCGAAAGTATGCCATACACCTTATTTCCTTCTTTTGAACAAATACGTTGTGCCACTTCTTTTTGAAACATTCCTGAAAATTCAGGTATTTGGTTTCTCATTCCTAAAACTTTAAAAACAATTTGTGAGGAAATATTGTAAGGGAAATTCCCTACTATAGCAAAAGGCTCTTCTTTGAATACTTGCTTCAAATCGTATTTTAAAAAGTCTTGTTCTATAATTCTATCAGCAAGGTTTAGATATTCGTTTTTAAGATATTCAACCGATTCTGTATCTATTTCTATAACATGAGTCGTGATATCTTTTTTAAGCAAATATTTGGTAAGAACTCCCATTCCTGGACCAATTTCCAAAACATGTTGGTAACCAGAAAATGATAATGCATTAGCTGTTTTTTCAGCAATATTTTCATCCTTTAAAAAATGCTGTCCTAAATGTTTCTTTGCTTTTATTGACATAACTTTTAGTTGAAGTTTACCGTATACTCATCAACTATTTGAAGCTCGGTTCTAAAAGCAAGCATTTTGTCCGCGAATCTTTTTAAACCATCTGTTCTTAATTTTTCTGCGTCTTCTTTATAATAAGCATCCAATGCTTCACGCGAATAAGATCTGTACTGAATTGAATAGGTATGCCCTCCTGTTTCTTCTTCCACTAAAACTTTTGTTAGTATCGCTTTATCAAACTTCCCAGTTGCCAATACTTGTGGAATATGATCTTTTATCCAAACTAGCCATTCATCATGTATGCTATCATCTATATTTGCAGTTACATTGTAAATTATCATTCTTAAAGGTTTATTGCAAATAACAGAAGTTCTTCATCATCTTCAAAGGGTTTTATCTTTTTTTCAAAAGACAAACCTAATTTTTCTAACAAATGAATAGACGATTTGTTGGTTGGCAATGTAATGGCTACTATTTTATTTAAGTAAAATTCTCTTTTAGCAAACCTTAAAACCTCAAGGGATGATTCATAACCAAATCCTTTACCCTCATATTCTGGAAGCATTGCAAAACCTATATCTACATCATCTAACTCTTCACGTTTTACTAATCCACAAGTGCCAATAGGTTTATTGTTCTCAGATTTTAGTTCTAGTTTATAAAACCCAAAACCAAACTCTTTATAACTTTTAAAGGTGCCATTTTCAAGATACTTTTCAGCATCTTTTACTGTTTTAAGGTTTCTGTTACCAATATATTTTATCCAGTTTGGAGAGTTTGCCAGCTCAAGAAAAAAGGAAGCATCTGATTTGGTGAATTTTTTAATTATAAGCCTGTCTGTTTCAGCAACAATCATATCATGAAACTAATTAATAGCATCGCCACGTAATGCCCTGAATTTTTTTCGAGAATCTACAAAGTAAATACTATCGGCATGATTGAAGATAATTTGTTCATAAAGCTCTTTAGCCTTATCGGGTTGAGCCAGTTTGTCTGCATATAGTTCTGCCAACGAAAAAATAGCATCATCTATTAAAATACTTTCTCTATAATTTTTTATGATAGCATCGTAGTTTTTTTCTGCTTTTTCATATTCATCTTTTTTCTCAAACAATTGTGCTTGTTTCAATAGCGCCTGCGGAATAATTGTTTCTGTCTTATGTTCTTCTAAAATTTGATCCAGTAATTTAATCGACTCATTATTTCTATTTTGAAATGCCAACAGATCTGCTTTCGCATACAGTTTTAAGGCAACCTGTAAAGAATCGTCAAACTTATTATCTGAAATTAAAAGCTTTAATTCCAGAGCATCATTAGCTATTAATTGTGATGTTGAAGATTTTAAAATCTTGAGTTGAGATTCTGCCCATCTAAAGTCTCCTTTATAATAGCTGGTTTTTGCTACTCTAAATCTTGCGTCTTGAGAAATGGTGCTATTCTTTAAATTACGTTGTATTTGGGTATAGTAAATTAGTGCCTCGTTGAATTTTTCTTGTAAAACCAAGATATCACCCAACTCTATTTTTACTTGTGCTTGCTGAAATGTAGAAAGTTGTAAAGATAAAGTTTCTTTTAAAAAAGAAGTAGCCCTATCAGATTCATCCATATAAAAAGCCAAGAAATGTGCATAAGCTATTTGTAATTGTAATGTTTGCGAAAACTTGCCATATTCATCAAAAAGTGTCAAAAATTTTTGTTCAATATTATCATAATTCACTTCTTGGTCTTTTATAAGTTCCAGCTGAAGCAAATTGTAGTGTGCTTCTAATTTTGTATCGATATTTTGAGCTGTGTCTATTAAATATTGAAATATTTCTGTTGCAATTTCATATTCATTTTCGTTAACGGCAATGGAGGCCAGTTCTTCAATTCTATCTAAACTTTCAGGCTGCCTATTAAAGATGGCCTTCTCTTGCATAAAAGCTTTACTAAAATCCTTTTGTTGGATAAATAACCAGCTTAACAGCTCATTCCATATTAAATCTGGCTCTTCTTGAATTTTTTTTAATAGGATTTTTCGAAGTGTGGTATTATGTTCATTACTACTGTCCTCGCTAATAAAATCGCTAATAACCCGCTTAATATTGTTTAGGTATGATGGGTTGAATTTCACAAATTGCACATACGCGGTAAACATCTTTTCAATATCACCTTGCTCACCATAAATTTGTGCTAATTGCATATCAAAATTAAGATCTGGTGCAAGTGTCATTGCTTTTTCGTAAGCTGTAATGGCTTGGTCCAGTAACGAATGCTCAACAAACGATTGTGCCACAATAAACACATATCGTGCATTTAGGTTAAGACTTTCAAGGGCTTTACTATAATTATCGTTCGCATTGGTTATATCATTTTTTAATTGATAATTATATCCTAATTCTACAAAAAGAGATGGATAGTTAATGCGTTGCAGTTGTTCTAAAATTAAGGCTTCAGATTGAGCATATTGCTCCAATTGTTGGTGTGTCTTTACCAATTGAAGTAAATAACTAATATTACCAGGATTGGCATCATGCAGTCTTTGGAAAGACGATAATGCTTTTTCAAACTCGCCTTTCTTAAAATACTCTTTTGCCAAAATATCATCTTGCGAAAATGCAATAGCCGATATTAAAAAAGTAATAAAAAAAAGAAATCTCATCTGTAGTGTTTGTGTAAATATAACAAATGTGCAGTGCAGAAATTGTAAATATTATTATAAAAAAATGCCCGAATAAAATTCGGGCATTAACCAACCAAAATAAATGTGCTATTAACCATTGTAAATTTAAAAATGATTCAATTACTCGATCGGGACATTTCTTGACGAAATATTTTTATCTGTTTACTATTACTGCTTCTGTTTTAGTTTCTGATTTAAAAAAACCGGAATCAGAAAACAAAACTTTATTTGCAATTACAACCAAAGTAATAAGTAGTAAAATACGCTTAAAGTTTTTCATAGTTTGTTAGTTTATGATATTTGGGACTACTAACTTCTAAATTATTTGGAAAGAGACAAAAAAAATAGACGAAAAATCGTTGAATGGCGTATATTATTTACCGTTAATCGATAAAATTAAATTAAGTAGATTATTTTTGTAAGTTTTTTCTTATTAATTAATAATATCAAACCCTGTATAAGGAACTAACACTTCTGGTATTTTTATTCCATCTTTGGTTTGATAATTTTCTAAAATTCCGGCCAGTACTCTTGGTAGTGCCAAAGAACTTCCGTTAAGCGTATGGGCAAGTTCATTTTTTCCTTGAGAGTTTTTAAAACGTAATTTTAATCGGTTGGCCTGAAATATTTCAAAATTTGAAACGGAAGAAATTTCAAGCCATCTATCTTGAGCTGTAGAAAACACTTCAAAATCATAAGTTAGTGCTGAAGTAAATCCTAAGTCTCCTCCACATAATCTTAAAATTCTATATGGGAGTTTTAATTCTTTCAAAATACCTTTTACATGATCAACCATACCATCAAGTGCTTTATAAGAATTATCTGGATGTTCTACACGTAATATTTCAACCTTATCAAACTGATGCAATCTATTTAAGCCTCTTACATGCGCACCATAACTTCCAGCTTCACGACGAAAACATGGTGTATAACCTGTAATACCAATAGGCAAGTCACTTTCATTTAAAACCACATCTCTAAAAATGTTGGTTCCTGGAACTTCGGCCGTTGGAATTAAATACAAATTATCTTCAGTTACATGATACATTTGGCCTTCTTTATCCGGTAATTGTCCTGTACCAAAACCAGAAGCTTCATTTACCAAATGAGGTAGTTGATACTCTGTATAACCAGCTCCAGTATTCTTATCAAGAAAATACGTAATTAGTGCTCTTTGAAGTTTTGCGCCTTTCCCTTTATATACTGGAAAACCAGCACCTGTAATTTTATTTCCAAGCTCAAAATCTATAATGTCATATTTTTTTGCCAGCTCCCAATGAGGTAATGCTTCCCCATGTAATTCTGGTATACTACCTTCTCTAAAAACCTCTTCGTTATCATCATCTGTGTTTCCTGCTGGAACTATTTCATTAGGAATATTAGGTATTTTGTACAGTAACTCATTTAGGCCATCTGCTTTTTTATTTAACGCCTCTGAAACTATTTTGGAAGTCTCTTTTAATTCAGTAGTTTTTTGTTTTAGTTCATTGGCTTTTTCTGTTTCTCCAGATTTATATAACAACCCAATCTCTTTTGATAACGCATTCGATTCAGCCAATGTTTTATCCAATTCGGTTTGCAAACGTCTTCTGTCTTCATCAAAAGCTATGACTTCATGAATTAAACTACTAGCATCAATATTTCTTTTTGCCAAGCGTTCAATCACTAAATCTTTATTTTCTCTTATAAAAGATACTTGTAACATGGGCTAAAATTTAAGAGGCAAATTTAACGAATTACAACAACATTTATTCTTCATTTGATGGTAAAATCCAATCACTATGTTTAAATGCATTCCATTCTGTACTCGCCAGATCAACTTCATCGTTTATTAATGATTTATATGGTTTCCCATTTACGCTTATTCTGGCGTCAACAAAAACTGAAACATCTAGACCTTGGATTTTAAACTGCTTTTTTAAATATTGGGAAAACTGCCAAATAACATCTGGTTTGCTACTGGCACTTCGTATTTGTTTGTGCGTTAAATAATCTTGCAAATTAATGGCTATTTCTTGTCCTGAATCTTTATTCACAACCTTATAATTTGCAAATCCTTGTTTTGTTCTAAGCATCATTCTCCAAGATAATCTATGTCCTTCTTCTGTCCAAAGCACATCATCTTTAATTGCATAATGCCTTAACGGGAGTAAAACTTGAGTGCTAAAATAAATTCCCAGAACACCAATAATTAATATCCTCTGTTTTGGAACTTTGACTTCATTTGCATCATAAAAAAATTTCTTTTTTAAAAATAATTTCTGAATAGTCTTTGGTTCGAAAAAGAACAGAGAAATTGCTAAAGACATATATGGAAAAATCCCTATTTGAAAAATCACGGAGTTAAACAAATGAAAGAAAATGGAAACAATAAAAGCCCATTTTCTGGTAGATTTAAAAAATAACAATGGTATAATCAATCCATCAAACAAAATACCTCCATAAGCCAAAACATAATGTAATGTTTTATTTTGAAGAAAATCACCAACCAGAAAATAGCTTTGTTTGCCTTTAAGTATAATTTCCAATGCTGAGGTATCTAACCAACCTGGATATAGTTTAGCAATTGAAGCGTATGTATAAACAATAAACATCTGTAGAATAAATGCCAAGCTGCACCACTTTGGCATAGAATATCTAATGCTGTTTGGGTTAAGTTTTGCGTCAACAGAAAAGTATTTATTTGCTGGTAGAAATATCATTATTAAGCTTAAAAGGCATAGCAAATAATAATGATTATTATATGATGATTTTTGCATCAAATAGGTTGCAATCCACATGATAGTAAACCCAATAATACTTATACGATACCTGTAACCAATCATCACCATAAATGCAAGAATACCCATCAGAACATAATATACATACATCCAATTTCCAGGAAGAGGTTGTAGCCATTCAAAACCAATAAATGAAAACGTAAATTGTGGGTCAATTAAAGTGCGTTTTACCCATCCAGTAAAAATAGCACCAATAGATTCCAAAAAACAAAGAAGTCCAAAAATAACCCTGAAAACAATAAGAGCGGAATTATCTATATGTTTAAATAAAATGGTATTAAGCATTATTCAATGCAATAAAATCTAACGCTGTTTGTTTGTCTTTCTTTAGCTGCTCTTTTAAATTATCTAAAGAATTGAATTTTTCTTCATCTCGTATTCTTTGCAACAAGCCCACTTGGATGTTTTGGTTATAGAGATTTTTGCTAAAGTTAAAAAAGTGAACTTCGATGCTTTGTTTGTTTTCACCAAGGGTTGGATTTGTACCAATATTCATCATACCAAAAACATTCTTCCCTTCAATATTTGATTTAACAATATATACACCTTGTTTTGGGATTAGTTTGTAGCTTTCCTCAATAAATATATTCGCTGTTGGAAAGCCTATATTTTTACCCAATCCTTTCCCTTCTATCACCACTCCAGTGAGCATAAAATTATATCCTAAAAATGTATTAGCAGTTTTTATATCACCTTCATTTAGGGCATTTCTGATTTTAGTAGAGCTAACAGCTACTTCATTAATATCTTGAACTGAAATTTCTTCCACTTCAAAATTATACGTTTCACCAAAAGTTCTTAAGTCATTAATATTGGCGTTTCTGTTTCTTCCAAAATGATGATCATATCCAATAATAATATTTTCAATTTTCAGCTTGTTAACCAAAACTTGTTTTACAAAATCTTCTGCCGAAAGTCGCGAAAATTGTTTGGTGAACTTTTTGACCACCAAATTATCTACGCCAAGTTTTTCAAAGAGTTGAGCTTTCTCGTTTATTGTATTAATGAGTTTAATATTGGCGTCTTTTTGAAGCACCATTCTTGGATGAGGGAAGAAAGTCAAAACAACTGCATCAAGGTTTTTCCTTTTGGCACTTTTAACCAATCTGTCTATTATTTTTTGATGTCCAATATGAACGCCATCAAAAGTGCCAATAGTAGCAATGGTCTTATTTTTTGCAGAAAATGCATTGAAATTAATGATGATTTTCAATTATAGCGATTTTAAAAAACAAATTTACTTATAATGCATCTATAAAAAAATTTGCCTAGTTTAAATTCTTTTAGTCTAAACTAAAAAGCTCATGGATTTCTGTAATAATTTGTGGAACTTGAGTGATCTTAAAACTAAAGTCAAGCTGGTAGTTTTTATCTTCAGTCTTTTTTATTAATAGGTTCCCTTCATCTATTTCATAATATCCTGTTTGGCCTTTACAATAACAAAATCTGGCAAAAGTTGCTTTTACGTTTTTTAATTCAGCGCTTTTTAACTCTACTTCCAAGCTACTTCCGTCAAGTTCTAAAAATACTTGTTCTATATAATGGCCATCAACTGTGTTTGGTATTTGGTCACGTTCGTACTCAAATTTTAATAGGATCTTATCTCCATCAACAACCTTATAATACAATTCTCCTAAACTCCCTTTTAATTTTTTTAAGGATTTATTTTGTAAAACTTCAAAGGTACAATCACCATCTTCAGGACATTCCGTTGTAATATAATGTTCCATATTATGGGTTATCATATCTTTTTTTGCTTTACAACACAATACTGTTAAGCAAACTAATACTAATGATAAATAATTCATATTCAACATGTTTATGTAAAATTTAAGTAAATTTTTTGCTATTTAATAAATATCAAAGTAAATTTAATCGCCTAATAATTAATTTTACTATGAAAAACTGCTACTCAAAACTTCAATTAATACTTGTAATCGTATTATTTTCAATACAACAAGTCAATGCTCAAAAGAACAACTCGGTCTGGACCAAAATTACAAAAGAAAAAATAGGTAATGCCGAAAAAGTTATTAGAAAGTCTGAACCTAACAAGGCTTTTTTCTTCCAGTTAAATATTGATAATCTTAAAGCACAGCTGTTAAATGCTCCTTTACGAGGAGAGTCTCCCAAAGTATCAAATCTGGTTATCGAGTTTCCAAACACCGATGGAAAAATGGAATCTTTTCGTGTAAAAGAAGCTCCTGTAATGGTGCCAGAAATGCAGGCTAATCATCCAGATTTAAGGTCTTATGTTGGGCAAAGTATTCAAAATCCATCAAAATTAATCCGTTTTAGTATTACGCCTTTAGGGTTACACACCATGACGTTATCTACAGGGCAAGGAACACAATACATGGATCCATACACAAAAGATGGCCTGAATTATATTTCTTATTCTAAAAATGACCTGTCTCCATTAAAAGAAAAATTTATTTGT
>DATGBV010000378.1:0-3641 GCA_035312485.1 Flavobacteriaceae bacterium
AAAACTGGCAGGTACAGTGTTTTGTTCTTGTCTGCGCTTTCGCCTTCTTTGGCACAATATTCCAGAAAATCATCACGCATTTCATGGCTTAATTCAAAGAAACGGTTTGGTGTATTAAGCTGTGCGCCTCGACCTTTTATGACAGATTTTGGGTTCATAATTAATAAAATAATATGTGAGACTTACTCCTGTATTTTGGAGCAGAGCATTAAAGTTACAAATTATTGAATTTAAAAAATGTTAAACCTAAATGGGTTATTAACAAAATTATTTTTTATTTTAAAAAAATGATAACTTCGTTTATTCCAAAACAATCCGTTTAATATTAACTATGCAAAGATTAACAACTGATATAGAAAATACAAGCATAATTGAGGAACCTCAATTGGCAGTAAAATTCTATCCAAAAACAAAAATCGAACAGAAAGAACTGAAAGGAAAATCTAGCTTAAATATGCTTTCCTTATTTTCTAGTTGTGGTGGAATGGATTTAGGCTTTGAAGGAGGTTTTTCAGTTTTAAAATCTTCTGTAAACGAAATTTTAAATCCTGATTTTATAGAAAAAGAACTTGACAATAAATTTGTAAAGCTTAAAAAAACTCGGTTCAAAACAGCTTTTGCAAACGACATTTTAAAAGATGCAAGAAATGCTTGGGTACACTATTTTTCTAAAAGAGGACACGATATAGAAGATTATCAAACCGACAGCATTGTTGATTTAGTAAAACTACATCAAAACGGAACTAAAGTATTCCCTGAAAATATCGATATTGTTACAGGCGGTTTCCCTTGCCAAGATTTTAGTATTGCAGGAAAAAGAAACGGTTTCAATTCCCATAAAAATCACAAGGGCGAACTAAATTCTGAAACTTGTGCTACAGAAGAAACTCGAGGTCAGCTTTATATGTGGATGAAGCAAGTGATTGAAATTACTCAAACCAAAATTTTCATTGCAGAAAATGTAAAAGGTTTGGTAAACCTTTCAAACGTAAAAGACATTATTCAAAGTGATTTTTCATCTACAGGAGATAATGGATATTTGGGCGTTACCCTATCGGGTCGGGCTATCCGTTACAAGTCCTCGCTCGTACCTCGCTGTGGGCTTTCCACTTCTATCCCTAACGCAGCTTAACAACAAACATTATGGATTTAGACAAAATTAAAGATGCTTTGGAAAGTAGTTTATCCCTTTTAAATGAAGAATATGAAAGTGTTGTCTTGGAAGAATTAAAAGAAGAATATTTATCAGTAATTAAGAAAATTGAAGACGCTTTAATTTCATTAGATAAAAATGAGTAGAAGACTTTGGACAAGAGAGGAATTTATGCTCGTAATGAATTTGTACACAAAAATTCGTTATGGTCAGTTTAATAATCGAAATTCAGAGGTTATAAAACTCGCTAATCTCATTAACAAAACTCCCGGAGCAGTTGCGTACAAGTTAGTTCATTTATCAAGTCAAGACCCTTATCATCAAAATCGAGGTATTAAAGGTTTAGCAAATCCAGGAAAAAATGCAATTGAAATCTATAGAGATTTTCAAGAGAATTGGGATGAAATGCTATATCAAAGTGAAGTTCTTTTGGCTAAATACAAAAACAAAACAATTGAGCAAGAATACTCGGAATGGGAAGATGCTGATTTAGAAATTCTAAAAACGAAAGAAGGTTTAGACAAAGAAAGATTGGTGAAAACCAGAGTAAATCAATCACTTTTCAGAAAGATTATCACCAATAATTACTCATATTCTTGTGCAGTTTGTAGCTTAAATATTGATAAGCTATTGGTTGCAAGTCATATTTTAAAATGGTCTGAAAATCAAAAAGAAAGACTCAACCCAGAAAATGGATTATGTCTTTGCAATATTCACGATAAAGCTTTTGAATTAGGTTCTATAGGCATTACAGCAGATTATCAATTAAATATCTCGGAAGAATTAGCAGTAATTTCAGAAGAAACCTATGTTGCTATGTTTAAAAGACATCACAATCAAAAACTAATAATGCCCGATAAATTTTATCCAAACCTTTCCTTTTTGGATAATCATTATCAGTCCACTTTCCGAAAATAGAAACACGCCAAAAAATCACCTAAAAAGATTGAACAACTAAAAGGTAACAAACTTGAACCTTATGTTCGAGATGTAATGACTGATTTAGCTGTCGGTTCACAATTTGAAAATTCAATTAAACTAATTGGCGGTCAAAAATTTCCAGATATTGTTGCGAAAAAATTTTACGGAATAGAAGTCAAAACTACAACTCAAAATCATTGGAAAACAACAGGAAATAGCGTTTTAGAATCCACAAGAGTAGATGATGTAGAACGAATTTTTATGCTTTTCGGTAAACTTGGAAAACCAATTGAATTTAGATGCAGAGCTTACGAAGAATGTTTATCGGAAGTCGTTGTTACACATTCTCCAAGATATTTAATCGATATGAACTTGGAGGAAGGTAAAACCATTTTTGACAAAATCAATACACCTTACGACACTTTGCGTCAGAAGACAAATCCGATTAAACCAATAACTGACTACTACAAAAGTAAATTGAAACCTGGTCAAGATTTATGGTGGATTCTGAACACAGAACAAGCAAGTAATCTTGTTATCGACATTTGGAATAATTTAAGTTTAAGTGAAAAACAATACACCAAAAATAGAGCTATGGTTTACTTTCCAGAGGTTTTTAGCAATCGTGGAGATAAGTTTGCTCGACTTGCAATTTGGTTAGTAACGAGAGAATCTGTGGTTTGTCCAAACGTAAGGGATTTATTTACTGCTGGTGGAAAGGGCAATTATTTGATTAAAAACAAAACGCATAAAAACATACCAAGAGTATTTATAAAACTCTTTGAAAACATTGACTCTGTTTTAGAAATTTTAATGAATACTTCCTCGATTGATCTATCCGAATATTGGAACAAAAAGACATCTGAAAAGAAAAAAATAATCGAATGGATTGATTTGGTTGCAGTAAATTCAAAATCTATACAAGGAACAAAACACTTGGATATAAAACAAATGTTGATGAAATTAATTTTCTAATAAACTTGATGTTTATTATTAATTTCTTATTCTTACAAAACAAACACTTTAAGAAATTGTTTATTCCCCAGGAAAATTTGCTTTTCTTTTTTCTAAAAAGGCCGTTGTGCCTTCGGTAAAATCTTCGGTGCCAAAACAATTCCCAAATTCTTCAATCTCTATATCAAAACCACTCACCCCTTCTTTGTAATTTGCATTAACTGCTTTTATAGCAGAACCAATTGCTACAGAAGAGTTTCTCGCTATCTTTGTGGCAATTTTTTGAGCTAAAGGTATAAGGTTTTCTTGTGTGGTTACATGGTTTACCAAGCCATAATTTAAAGCTGTTTGGGCATCTATCATTCCTGCTGTCATGATCATTTCCATAGCTCTTCCTTTTCCAACCAATTGGGGTAATCTTTGCGTGCCTCCATAACCAGGAATAACACCCAAAGAAACTTCCGGCAAACCCATTTTTGCATTATCACTGGCTATTCTAAAATGGGCGGACATCGCTAATTCCAAACCTCCGCCAAGTGCAAAACCATTAACTGCTGCAATGACAGGCGTGGACAAATTTTCAACAAAATCAAACAACAGCTCTTGTCCTTTT
>DATGBV010000379.1:0-3263 GCA_035312485.1 Flavobacteriaceae bacterium
AAAGCAACAATAGATAATGTATATGCATGCTTTATTTTAGCAAATGGAGCACGAATGGAAGGTATAGAATCTGAAATATTCTTTACATTCTTTGGTTTGGAAGCTATTACTAAAAAGAAGCTAGAACATCTTCACGTAGCAACAGTAGGCAACCCAGGAATGCACATACCTACCATGCTTGGCGGTTTACCAGGTATGGAAGCACTAGCCACCAAAATGATGAAATCTGAAATGGAAAAGCTTGATATTCCTCCAGTAGATGAATTTTTAGAAATCTTATCTGCGTCAGGAACTAAACTATGGGCTTGTAAATTAGCCATGGATATGTTCCATTTAGAAAAAGATAAATTAATTGATGATTTAGATGGTGTATTAACTGTTGGAGATTTTTATACTAGAGCTGAAGGTGATGGTACACACTTACTGTTTATTTAGCTAACTAGTTCTAAATTAATTTCAAACCACTTCAAAATTGAGGTGGTTTTTTTGTGTAATAAATGTAACAAAAAGCATTATATAATATCTTATATATATCAATCAAAAAATCTAATCACGATGAAAACAAAGTTAATTTGGTTTTTAATAGCCACCTTGTGCTTCAGTTGTAAAAAATCAGATAGAGCATTCATTCAAAACACTGACCATAAACAAACATTTGCAATACTTTGTATAAAAAACAATAGAATTACAAAAGATTGGAAAAATGCGCTTTTAAGAAGGAAATCTTTAGAATATTTAGATTCATTAGAGAAAGTTATCAAACCACTCTCTAAAGAAGAACATGAATGGGTAAATTTAATAACATCTAAAACTAATTATTGGAACTCAATTAAAGACTCATTAAAAGTTCCTTTTGGAGACATTTATATTAGTGATACCACTTTTGTATACCTTGGATATCAAGGCAGTGATGATGGCTTTACATATAAACACCAAACAGTTTGTTTAGATATTACTGCCTTGCACAAAGTATATGGTTCTGCAAAAGATTCAGTAAATGACAACCGAATTGACAGAATTTTTGCTCATGAATACACACATTTGTTACATAAAGAGTGGATGAGACAAAAACAACTTAAACTAGAAACTTTCAAAGACAGTATTCTTTGGGAATGTGTTTACGAAGGTATTGGTATGTATAGATCAATGTCTAAAAAATGGCATCCCGTTAATGGAAAACTTTCTAAAACTGCCAAGCATACATTTAATGACTTATACCCAACCTTTGTTAATAGATTAACAACCATAGAAAATAGTGAAGAACTTTCTCTGGAAGAAAAAAGAAATCTACACAAAAACCTCTCTAAAGCACCAATGCATAAAAAATGGGGCGCTCTACCATTAGGTGTTTGGTTTGCTTTAGAGGCCAATGGTAATGATGAAAACCTTGTTCATTGGATTGACAAAGGGCCAAACGCAGTGATTCCTTTGGCTAAAAAATATTTAACTCGAGAAGAAAAATTAATCTTTGAAGAAACTTTCAAAAATTAATTAATCATAAAGTTTTCATAAAGCTCATGTGGTTTTTTATCTTAAACAGAATAATATTTTATTTTTAATAAATTCATTTAAAAATGAAAAAGATCTTATTACTCTTTTCTCTTCTCACAGTAGTATTTACTTGCAATAAAAAGGAGAATACTTTGTTAACAACAAATGTCATATCTAACGAAGATATTTTTTCTACAGATGAATTTTCTGAATCTGATTTTAATATCCTCTTTGTTGGTAACAGCCTAACATATACCAATAATCTTCCAGAATTAGTAAAACAAATAGCTCAAGAAAAAGGTATAACATTAGGAATAAAAACCATTGCTAAACCCAACTATGCTATTGTAGATCATTGGGCAGAAGGCGAAGTACAAAAATATATAGAAAGTAAGAATTTCGATTATGTAATAATTCAACAAGGACCTTCGTCACAACAAGAAGGAAGGAATATGCTTATTGAAGGTGGTAAAAAATATGTTGAATTATGTGCTACCAATAATGCAAAACTTTGCTATTTTATGGTTTGGCCTTCTTTAACGTATTACCATACTTTTGATGGTGTTATAAAAAACCATGAAGATGCTGCAATAATAAATAATGCTCTTTTATGTCCTGTTGGATTAATCTGGAAAGACCATTTTGATGCTACCAATACATTTGATTATTATGGCTCAGATGGTTTTCACCCTTCACTTTTAGGTAGCCAAATTGCAGCCAATGTTATCGTAGCTACACTCTTTTAATACATTTTCATTGACTTTCTTATAAAAATAACCGAACTTCGTTTACTTGTAGTGAACTCGCTTCAGTAACTATGGCTAATAACAATTAAAACTATGATTAGCATAACATTAGCTTCAATATAAGAGATGCCCTCTAAACAAGAATTTAAGGATAATATTTGGCCTATTTGGAAAATAGTTTTGCTTGCTAAAGAGTGTTATCAATTCTCCTTTTATCTACATAAACCTGAAACAAAAAGAGAGTCTGAATACATTGCTAAATCTCAATATTTTGGATTTATCCGCCACATACTTTGGCGCTGCACTGTTATAGAATTATCGAAACTTTTCAATAAATCTTCTAAAAGAGATAAATACAATATATATCATTTTATAAGTAAGCTAAAATCAGATGGTTATTTTGGTGGGTTTAAAATTGATTCACAAAAGATATCGGACTGGAACAATCAATTAGTAAAAGCTCAACTTATAATCGATAAGGTTCTAAAACTTCGAGATAAGGTTTATGCTCATACTGATTACGCATACAATCCAGAGGATTTAGACACTCCTACTTTTGAAGAAACTAAAACATTAATTGATATTGTTGAAAATGTAATCCAAGAAATTTATTCTACCGCATTTGATTCTGCTGTACGTTTAGAAACTCCTTTATATCCATTCGCTAAAACCAAAATTATTAAAACCCTTGCTAAAGTTCAAGATGAACATATACAAACCTTGATAAAAGATTTAAACAAAAACAAATAATGCACAAACAGTTAAACGAAACACTTATAAACTAACAAGTTCATGAAGCACTTCTTCGTAGTTTTAATGTTTACATCATTTTTTATGTCTGCACAAAACAACAGTAAACATGTTTTCTATTTACATGGAATGATTATAGAAATACAAGGTATTCATGCCGTGAGTGAAACCTTTGGCGAATACAGATATCATGATATTATAGATGCTCTAAAAAATACAGGAGCCACTGTTCATCATGAAGTAAGAACCCATAAAACAGATTTCAATACATTTTGT
>DATGBV010000380.1:0-2414 GCA_035312485.1 Flavobacteriaceae bacterium
GAAAGATTCATTGTAAACAAATTTAATCGTGAAAATGTCACTTTCCTAACATCTCCAAAAATTAAAAAATCTGCATACTTCCCAGGATTACAATGGCTAGAATGCACGCCAAGCCAATGGATTGAAAACTGGGTTGAGAAGTTATTGGAATTAAATACAAATTTTGATGTTCATTACTTTGTTTTTATTTGTTATGATCGCAGAACAATAACAGTTGTAAATAAATTCAGCGATAGTTTTTTGAAAAATTTAAAAATTAAACGAATTGATGAAAAAAATGTTGAATTTGGATTTAGTAAAAATATGCTAGAGAAGTTATTAAGTTACGTAGTAGACGAAAAAACTAATGAAGAACCAATGGATAGTTTTGGAGTTCAATTTAACTATATATAAAAAACGTGCTACAACACCGGCTATAATCCATTGCTAACTAAATGCTAAACCAAAAAACATTACTTTTATACTGGCTTGATTCCAACTCCGAAAATCCTACGGATTTTCACGCAACGAAACCATAGCCAAAAACGTTAAACGAAATCACTTTTTTTCGCTAATAAAAACTAACTCAAACTTTTACTATCTTTAAAACTTTAGCTAACAAACGTTTAAAACAGTAATGAAATACGATATTATTTTCTTTTTTAGCCTGTTACTTATTACAGGCTGCAACCAAACTGGAACCAAGTCTGAAACCCAAACCAAAACAGAGATTCAAACCACTTTAAAAGAAGCCTATAAAGATGCGTTTTTAATTGGTAATGCACTTAATCCAGCTATTGTTTCGGGAGAAGATAGTTTGTCGCAACAAATCATTATAAAACAGTTTAATGCCATTACACCAGAAAACGTGATGAAGGCTGGACCAATAAACCCTGAACCTGGTGTATATAATTTTAAACCAGCAGACGATTTTGTGGCTTTTGGAGAAGCCAACAATATGTTTATGGTTGGACATACACTAATTTGGCATAACCAGACACCAGCATGGTTTTTTCGGGATGAAAATGGTAATCCAAACACACATGAAGCTCAAAAAGAACGTTTACGTTCTCATATAGAAACCATTGCAGGACGATATGCTGGGAAAGTTCATGCCTGGGATGTGGTAAACGAAGTAATCGATAACGATGGTTCTTACAGGTCAACCACTTGGGTAGATGGTATAGGAGATGGAGACGAAATGGTAAAATTGGCTTTTAAATATGCCAGTGAGTATGCTGCAGACACAGAGCTGTATTATAACGATTTTAATGCTTGGCGACCTGAAAAGCGTGATGGTATTGTGCGTTTGGTTAGAATGTTACAAAAAGAAGGCATTAGAATTGATGGTGTCGGCATACAAGGACATTGGGGACTTAATTTCCCAAAAAATGAATACATAGAAGCAGCTATAGATTCGTTTGCTGCAACAGGTGTAAAAGTCATGATTACCGAATTGGACGTGGATGTGCTGCCATTAACCAAAGAAGGACAAATCATAGGCACTGGTATGTTTCATCCACAATTTCAATTAGAAGAATTTAAAGAGTTTTTAGATCCTTATCCAAATGGATTACCAAACGAAGTGCAACAGCAATTGTCAGACAGATATAAAGAGTTGTTTGAAATATTCTACAAAAAAAGAGATAAAATAGATCGTGTTACATTTTGGGGGTTGCATGATGGCATGTCCTGGAAAAATGGTTATCCAATTCCTAACAGAACCAATTATCCACTGCTTTACGATAGAGATAAAAAACCAAAACCAGCATTTGATGCTGTGAAAGCCGTGACAGAAAGTTCAAAATAATTATCTTTAGGGAAACCAACTAGAAAGATGCAAAATTTTAATTCACCTCTTGAGGCTTTTCTGCATTGGGAAGCCACAACTCCAAATCGTGTTTTTTTAAATCAACCTGTTAATAGAAAAATAATTTCTTACACTTTTGCAGAAGCTGGTGAAGAAGTGCGAAAAGTAGCAAGTAGACTAAAAAGCTATAATCTTCCAAAACGAAGTCATGTTGCTTTAATTTCAAATAACTGTGCACATTGGATTATGAGTGACATTGCTATTATGATGGCAGACTGTGTATCGATTCCAATTTATCCATCGCTGAATGCCGAAGGTGCAAATCAAGTACTGGTTCATAGCGAAGCTAAAGCAATCATTATTGGAAAACTTGATAATTTTGAAAAGCAAAAATCGGGTATTCCAGATATACATAAAATTTCTGTTGGACTTTATGGAAATATTGAAGGAGAATTATGGGAAGATATTGTTTTAAAAGAGGCAAAATTAGAACAAGTTTATACCCCAAAACCTGAAGATTTACATACCATTATTTACACATCTGGTACAACAGGAAACCCAAAAGGTGTGATGCACTCGGTTCATAATTTTAATTTTGCTGTTAGCACAGCAATTGATACGTTTT
>DATGBV010000381.1:0-13053 GCA_035312485.1 Flavobacteriaceae bacterium
ACTTCTATTACCTCGTTCTGTTTGACGCATTCCTGCAACCTCATCAGCAATTTTTTGAAGTGTATCTGCATCAGATTCAACACCTCCCGTAATGGTAATATCTCCTAAAGTTCTAAACCTTATCTTTTTAGTAACGATTTCTTCATGGTCTTCTAGAATTAAAAATTCTGAATTTGGTATCCAAGAGTTTTGCCTCCAAACCACTTCTCTTTCATGGGCAAAATATAATGAAGGAATTTCTATATTTTCTCTTTTTATATAATTCCAAATATCCATTTCAGTCCAATTACTTATTGGAAAAGCTCTAAAATGTTCACCTTGAAAATGCTTTCCATTAAAAATATTCCAAAGTTCAGGGCGCTGGTTTTTAGGATCCCATTGACCAAAATCATCTCTATGAGAAAAGAAACGTTCTTTTGCTCTAGCTTTTTCTTCGTCTCGTCTACCTCCACCGATAGCACAGTCTATATTATTGGACTCAATTGCATCTAATAGTGTTGTGGTTTGTAGAGCATTTCTAGTAGCGTTTTTTCCTTTTTCTTCTGCTACGCGACCTTCATTAATAGATTCTTGAACTGATCCAACAATTAGTTGAGCGCCCAACTCTTTAATAATATTATCTCTAAACGCAATAGTTTCCGGAAAATTATGTCCAGTATCAACATGCATTAAAGGAAAAGGTATCTTTGAAGGATAAAATGCTTTTTTTGCTAAATGTGTAACTACAATTGAATCTTTTCCTCCTGAAAAAAGTATCACTGGATTTTGGAATTGAGCCCATACTTCTCGCAAAACAAAAATTGCTTCGCTTTCTAATTCATCTAAATAATTTAAAAAATACTTACTCATTTTTAGACTTTTAATTTTTCAGTTATAAAATCTATAATTTTATTGGCTGCTGCCTCTACTGATTCGTTTTCTGTTTTAATTTCTATGTCTGGATGTGTTGGTGCTTCATAAGGTGCTGAAATTCCTGTCATATTTTTGATTTCTCCAGATCTTGCTTTTTTATAAAGCCCTTTTATATCTCTACGCTCGCATTCTTCAACACTTGTGTTAATAAATATTTCGACAAAATTAACATCTTTAACGATACTTTTTATGTTTTCCCTATCTTTTTTGTAGGGTGATACAAATGCAGCCAGAACAACTAGCCCAGCATCTATCATAAGTGCTGCAATTTCAGCTATTCTCCTAATGTTTTCGGTTCTATCTTCTGGTGAGAAAGTAAGGTCTTTATTAATGCCTTTTCTAATATTGTCTCCATCTAACATGTAGGTCTTTATTCCGTTTTTGTAAAGCTTTTGCTCTACAACATTTGCAATTGTTGATTTTCCTGAACCTGAAAGACCTGTAAACCACAATAAAAAAGAATTGTGGTTATTAGATTTTTTTCTATCATCAACTGAAATCTGGTATTTATGAGGGATTATATTCTCTTTCATTTTACTTTTTAATATTGAAGAAAAGATTCCTGATTTTTCCTAATGGAATCTTTAGCCACAACCTTTCGTGAAAATAATAAAGTACAAATTTCGTAAATAATTCGATAAGGGCAATATATAACGCTATTTCGTCAAAAGCTTTAAGCACAGTTCCAGAAATAACAAAGGTCATTGTTGTTGCAATTACGCGCCAAGAAATGGTTTTAAATAGTGTTTTTCTTGCCGACAGTTTGCCATCTTTTAACGCTCTTTGCCATGCTCTTTCATGAACATAATACACAATAAGCTTTATTAAGAACTCTGCTACACCAATTTTAACGGCATCATGAATACTACAATTTCCCGATAAACAGGTAATGGCTAAAACTATTAAAATGGTATCTGAAGTAGCGACTATTCGCCACGAAATACCTTTTATAATACTGCGTAGATGTGATTCTTTTTTGTATTTACCCATAGGGTTTAAGTTTTAGACACTAAAAACCATGGGTTTAACAGGTTTTCTTTGTTGTATAATAATGGTTGATTAGTTTCTTTTGAAATGACATCAATGCCAACCGCATTACATATTGCTTGTCCTGCAGCAGTATCCCATTCCATCGTTGGCGCATATCTTGGGTATACATCAGCATTACCTTCAGCTACTAAACAGAATTTTAGAGAGCTTCCTTTTGAAACAATCTCAACTTCGTTTCCGTTACTTTTTAATGAATCTACAAAATCCAGAGTCTCCTGACTCATGTGTGAGCGACTACCAACAACTTGTATTAATTTTGAATTTGACGTTTTTGGCTGAAGATTATTAGCATTATTTAAAACCTCTTCGATTAAAGCATCATGCGAATTAATTACTGATTTTAAAGCTATTTCGTTTTCAACATCTGCAAAATAAACAGTCTTAATAGCGGGAACATAAATAACTCCCAAAATTGGTTTCTTGTTTTTTATTAGTGCGATGTTTACTGTAAATTCTCCATTTCGTTTAATGAATTCTTTTGTACCATCTACTGGATCAACAACCCAACAAGTATCCCAGTTTTTTCTGACTGAATAATCTGTTTGTTTGTTTTCTTCACTGATAATTGGTGTTTTTGTAGGAATCAAATAGGAATTAATAATAGTATTAGCTCTTTTGTCTGCTTCTGTTAAAGGGGATTTATCGTCTTTGTATTCGACTTCAATCACTGAATTATAAACTTCCATAATGGCTTTTCCTGCTTTTAGTGAAGCTTGGATTGCAGTTTTTAAATGTGTACTAATTTTTAACATACCAATTATATAATTTATTAATACCTTCTTTTAATTCAACAGAATGTTTCCAACCCAAACTATTCAGTTTAGAAACATCTGTCAACTTTCTCATTGTTCCATCTGGTTTGTCTAAATTAAAAACCAACTTTCCTTTATAACCAATTGTAATTTTAATCATCTCTGCTAATTCTTTAATTGAAACATCCTGACCTGTGCCAATGTTTAAATGTGTGTTTCTAATTTCAGTCTCTGTGCTTGGATATGTATCAGAAAAACCTCTATTTTCCATAATAAATACACAGGCATCCGCCATATCTTCAGACCATAAAAATTCTCTTCTTGGTTTTCCGCTTCCCCAAATTTCAACACTTTCTCCAGTAACTCCAAAAGTTTTTAAATAGGCTTTTGCATTTTGTATAGTATCAATATTTAAGTCTTTTAAAATATCATCAAAATTTGATTCCTTTAATAATTTAGCAAGGTAAATCTTTCTTATGAGAGCAGGAAGCACATGAGATTTTTCTAAATCGAAATTATCATTAGGACCATATAGATTGGTTGGCATTACTGAAATAAAGTTTGTGCCATATTGTAAATTATAGCTCTCACACATTTTTATCCCTGCAATTTTAGCAATTGCATAAGGTTCATTTGTGTATTCTAAAATATCTGTTAGCAAATATTCCTCCTTCATTGGTTGAGGTGAATTTTTAGGGTAAATACAGGTGCTTCCTAAAAAAAGTAGTTTTTGAACATTGTTCAAATAACTTTGATGAATAACATTGTTCTGAATCATCATATTTTCATAGATGAAATCGGCCCTATAAACATTATTTGCTACAATTCCTCCTACTTTTGCTGCAGCTAAAAACACATATTCAGGCTTTTCTTTACTGAAAAAGTCAGCCACTTTTTTCTGATTTGTTAAATCAAGTTCTAAATGTGTTTTTGTAACAATATTAGAATAGCCTTTGGATTGAAGATTATTAAATATGGCACTTCCAACAAGACCTTTATGCCCAGCTATATATATTTTAGATGTCTTTCGCATTTAATATTTACTCAAAATAATTTTTGATTTTGTATCCGCCATCTTGTAAATACTGTTGCTTTTTCATGAGCCTTATATCACTAGACATCATATCTTTAACAAGTGCATCTAAATCATACTCTGGTATCCACCCAAGCTTTTCTCTAGCCTTTGTTGCATCTCCAATTAATAAATCAACTTCTGTTGGTCTGTAATATTTATCATCAATTGCGACAACTTCTTGGCCTATTTCTATTTGAAATTCTGAATTATGACAAGCTTTAATATATCCTTTTTCATTTGAACCTGTTCCTTTAAATTCTAACTCAACATTAATGTATGCAAAACACATTTTAACAAAATCACGGATTGAAGTTGTTTTTCCAGTAGCAATTACCCAATCTTCGGCTTCATCTGCTTGAAGAATCATCCACATCATTCGTATATAGTCTTTTGCGTGACCCCAATCTCTTTGAGCATTAAGATTGCCTAAATACATCTTTTCTTGAAGGCCTAAAGCTATTCTCGATGTTGCTCTGGTAATTTTTCTTGTAACAAAGGTTTCTCCCCGAATTGGAGATTCATGATTAAATAAAATCCCATTACATGCAAATAATCCATAAGCCTCTCTATAATTCACAGTAATCCAATAGGCATATATTTTTGCGACACCATAAGGGCTTCTGGGATAAAAAGGAGTAGATTCTGTTTGAGGCACTTCTTGTACTTTCCCATAGAGTTCTGAAGTTGAAGCTTGGTAGATTTTGGTTTTCTTTTCTAATCCTAAAATCCTAATTGCTTCAAGTATTCTCAATGTGCCCAGCCCATCTGCATTTGCAGTATATTCAGGTGTTTCAAAAGACACGTGTACATGGCTCATTGCGGCCAGATTATAAATCTCATCTGGTTGCACCTCCTGAATGATTCTTGTAAGGTTAGTGCTGTCTGTTAAATCTCCATAATGTAAGAAGAAATTAACATTTTCTTCGTGAGGGTCTTGATATAAGTGATCTATTCTATCTGTATTAAATAAAGAAGCTCTTCTTTTTACACCATGAACTTCATAATTTTTTTTTAATAGAAATTCACTTAAATATGCACCATCCTGTCCAGTAACTCCTGTAATTAAGGCTACTTTTTTTTGCATTTTAATTGCTTTTTATATGTTTTTATAAATGTTCTAGAAACAATTATCAAATTATTTTTTTAAAGGTTCAAATTTAATGCTTTTGAAATTGATTTCAACATATTAATTGTTCAAAATACTTACCACAACTTCATTAACACTATTTTGCCAATTACTTTGATTTGGTTGTGTTTTCTGTGATTTTGCGTTGTCTAATACGCTGTATAAAGGTCTTCTTGTTTTTGAATTAATCCTATCAATTTTAACTATCCATGAAGGATCATATTCGGGGAAATGTTTTGAAATTAATAAAGCATAATCATACCACGTGGTTTTGCCTTTAGCTGAAAAATTATAAATCCCGTATTCTGTGTTTTGTGTTCTAATGATCTGAAAAATAAATCGTGATAAATCATTGCAGCTAGTTGGCGTTCCTACTTGAGTTGAAATAATATTTAATTTATCACCTTGTTTAACTTTCTTGATTATTGTTTTTAAAAAATTATTGCCATATTTTGAATATAACCAGGAAGCTCTGATTATAAAGTATTTATCATGATTATTTTGAATATATTGTTCTCCTTTAAGTTTAGATTTTCCATACTCATTAATTGGATTTGGGTTATCTGTTTCTAAATATGGGCTTTTTTTAGTTCCATCAAAAACATAATCTGTAGAGATGTGAATTAGGGTTGTATTTGTTTTTTTACACGTTTTTGCTAAATTTTTTACCGCTTCAGCATTCACTTTAAAAGCAATTTTTGGAGACTCTTCCGCTTGATCTACATTAGTATATGCAGCGCAATTAATGCAATAATGGTATTCTTCTTCACTAAAAAAAAATTCAATTTCCTTTTGGTTTGTAATGTCTAATTCAGCTTTTGTCACAAACGTGAAACAATATTCTTCATTTAAATTTAAAGACTCGTCTTTAAGAGTCTTTCCTAGCTGTCCATTAGCACCTGTAATTAAAACCTTAATACTCATTTGAATACGGTTTCAAATGTAGGTAAGTGTTTATCTTTATTAGAGAGTGTAAGCTCTTCTTCAGGGAAATCCCAGTCAATTTTGAGCGTAGAATCGTTGTATAATATGCCTGCTTCAGATTCTTTATTGTAATAGTTATCACATTTATAAGAAAAAATGGTCTCGTCTTCTAATACCAAAAATCCATGAGCAAAACCTCGAGGTATATATAACTGGTTTTTTTCGATATCATCCAAGATAATTGAAAAATAATTTCCAAATGTGCCAGAGCCTACTCTAATATCAACACAAATATCCAATACTTTTCCCATAATAACTCTTACAAGTTTTGCCTGTGCATGATCTCCTGTTTGATAATGTAGGCCCCTTAAAACTCCTCGAGAAGATTTTGATTGATTATCCTGAACAAAATTTTTGTCAACTCCTGTAAGTTTTTTAAATGATTGATAGTTAAAGCTCTCGAAAAAATAACCTCTTTCGTCTTCAATAACATTTGGGGAAATTACAAAACAACCTTTTAAATAGGTTTCTTTAATATTCATTCTATTTTAATTGTTGAAGATATTCGCCATATCCACTTTTTAATAATGGCTCTGCCAAATTATTTAATTGTTCCTTATTAATATAGCCCATATTATACGCTGTTTCTTCTATACAACCAATCTTATAACCTTGTCTTTCCTCTATAACCTGAACAAATTGTGAGGCTTGCATTAATGAATTAAATGTTCCTGTGTCCAACCAAGCCGTTCCCTTATCTAATATCTGAACATTAAGATTCCCTTGTTCGAGGTAGGCTTTATTTATATCTGTAATTTCTAATTCACCTCTTTTGCTTGGTTTAATATTCTTTGCTATACTAATTACCTGGTTGTCGTAAAAATAAATTCCTGGTACCGCAAAATTTGATTTAGGGTTTTCTGGTTTTTCCTCAATTGAAATTGCTTTCATTTTACTGTCAAATTCTACAACACCATATCTTATTGGGTCATAAACATGATAAGCAAAAATAACGCCTCCTTTAGGGTTTATGTTGGCTTGTAATGTTTGTTGCAATCCTGAACCATAAAATATATTATCTCCTAAAATCAAGGCCACATGATCATCTCCGATAAAACCTTCTCCAATAATAAATGCTTCCGCCAAACCATTGGGTTGTTCTTGAATTGCGTATTCAAATAAACATCCATAATCTGAACCATCTCCTAACAGTTCTTTAAATTTTGGCGTGTCTTTTGATGTTGAAATAATTAGAATCTCTTTTATTCCTGCTGACATCAACGTTGTTAATGGATAATAAATCATTGGTTTATCATAAATAGGCATAAGTTGCTTACTCACAACTTTAGTCAATGGATAAAGCCTAGTTCCTGAACCTCCAGCAAGAATAATTCCTTTCATCTAATTTTTATATTTATTTATATACCAATCAACTGTTTTATCGATCCCTGATTTAAAGTTTTCTTCCGCTTCCCAGTGCAATTCATTTTTAATTTTTGTAGCATCTATGGCATATCTGAAATCATGTCCTGGCCTATCTTCAACAAATGTAATCTGTTTTTTGTAAGATTCTTTTTTAGGTATTTTAGTGTCAAGAACATCACAAATTGTTTCAGCTATATCAATATTTCGATATTCATTATCTCCTCCAATATTATATGTTTCTCCTTTTTTCCCTTTGTGATATGCTAAATCTATCCCTTTACAATGATCTAAAACATATAGCCAATCTCTAACATTTGTTCCTTTGCCATAAATTGGAATATTTTCACCTTTAATAGCTTTTCTAATGATAGTTGGAATTAACTTTTCTTCATGTTGTTTAGGTCCATAATTATTTGAGCAATTGGTTGTTACAACGTTAAGTCCATAAGTATGGTAATAACTCCTTACTAAAAAATCTGATGAAGCCTTTGATGCACTATAAGGACTATTTGGCGCATAAGGTGTTCTTTCGGAAAAAAGTCCTTTTTCGTCTAAACTGCCATAAACTTCATCTGTTGAAATATGGTGAAACCTACTATTTCTGTGCGCTTCTTTTATGCGATGAGGTGAACCCATCCAATTACTTCTGGATGCCTCTAATAAATTAAATGTTCCAAATATATTAGTTTTTATAAATTCATCTGGACTATATATTGAATTATCAACGTGAGACTCTGCAGCAAAATGAATAACACCTTCAAAATTATATTGATTAAATAATTTTTCAATCAATTTTCTGTCACAGATGTTTCCTTTTATAAATGTGTATCTTTCATTATTAGAAATTTCTTTTAAGTTGTCAAGGTTTCCAGCATATGTAAGACTATCTAAATTTACAATTTTAATACTTTGATGTTTGCCTAAAAAATATTCAATGAAGTTAGAGCCAATAAACCCTGAACCTCCTGTAATCAAAACTGTCATTTCTGCTATACTTTGTCTTTGTAACGCTCCAAAAATTTAAGGAATTCAAGTGCAATTAATATTGTAAAAACTAAAATTGTTAAAAAGCTACCATAAAGAACCTTTTTGCTAACAGTAAAACCTAAAATATCAGTACTAAAATCAAAAGTGCCTTCGTTTTGTACATTTGAAACTATTTCAAGTATTTCAGCTAAATCTTCTTTTTCTCTTTCTATTTCAACCAGTTCCCTTCTAAGTTCTATATCGTTAGTGTATAACTCAAATTCTTTAGTGATGCTCTTGTCTTCAGTGTTGTCAATTGTAACACTTGTTTGTGAGCCTGATGTTGCTTCAACAGACTTTTCTAAAACAAATTGATAAACTTTTTGCAAAGAATCAGATTCTTTTAAAGATTCTCTTATAATATTTTCTCGCCTTGTTAATTCAGCTAAATCCTTCATTTGCTCATTCTTGAAGAAAGTATTAGACTCAATGTTAGCTACTATCTGCGTTAAAACTTTATTAAATACATCTTTTGATTTTGCTTTAAGAGTTATTTTTTGATATCTATAATCATATTCTCTCCCTTTTTCCAAATAAGATTCAAAACTTATACTCGAAGCTAATACAGAATCCATTTCTTTTGTATAAACATCAAAAAGTTTTAGTTTTTGATTTTCATCTAAAATCGATTCCAGCTTTAATTCTTGTAAGCTATTAGCTTCTTTTGGTGTAATATTTAAATTTTTAGCCAAGACAACAGAGTCTTTCTCTGAAATTAAATCATTATACCTTTCAATTAGCCCGTTAAGTTCTTCTCCTGTGTCATAATTTTGCTTCACAACAATTGCTGACTTATATAATGGGTCTGAAGATTTTTCTTTTATAAAGCCAAAGCCAAAGCCAATAACTGCAGCTAAAGCAAACTTTAATAAGTGCTTTTTTACAAAAAAGACAAGCCAAACAAAGGCTAGAAAAAGACTGTTTAGGATACTACCTATTAGGTTAAATAATTTATTAAAGACATTGCCAATTAACCTAAACAATTGCCCTAAATCAACTTCTTCTGAAGGTTGCGGCTGTAAATTCTCACTCATAGCTTAACTTTATTTATTTAATATTTGCTGTAAAATTTTTCTGGTTATTAAATAGGTTGGTTTAACTCCTGAAGTTCCAAGACCTCCAGAAGCTAATGTGCTTCCTGTTTCTAGTGGATTATCACTAGCATAATAAGCATATCTTACTTTAACATCTGAACAAATACTTCCTCTAACTTTTGATGCCGCCTGAATGGCTTTTTGATAATGCGCTCCTTCCATTTCCAGACCAATAACATTCCAAGTTGAGTTGTGAAAAAACTTTAAGATGTCCTTGTTCTGTAATGATGTGCCTAAAACTGTAATCATTGCTCCTTCATACACATCTACTCCTAGATTTTCAAGATCAGATTTGTTTAATTCATTTTCAAACGGATAATTATCTGCTGTCCCCTCAAAAATATGTGCCGATGGAATCATAATATCTCCTTTACCTCCTTCAAGAGTCCCAGCCTTACCCATTATTGAAATAGATTGCACGTTTAAATGAACTTTTTGCCCTTTATGTTTAAATGGTTTTAACAATTCATCTATTGTTTCGTAAGCTTGTTCGCCAAAGGCATAGTCCATAACAAATATAACAGGCTTTTCAGATTTTAAAAAACTTTGATCCACTTCTATGTCGGTTTTTGTAAAATCAATTTTGGTGGTGTCAAAAATTTGAACATCAATATTGGTTCCTGAACTATCTTGAATAAAAGTCATGCCATATTTGTCTGCTTCACTTTTAACCTTTAATCGTTGCACATCATTGTCTTTATTGCTCAAAATTTCGTAAATCTCAAAAATATCTTTTTTAGCAATTAAGGATTTCAACGCATTTGGTGCAAACAAAGTATTCATTACACTATGCATATTCGCGCTTATAATATGGATTGGACGCTCTATAAGATTTTGGTCATATAATATCTTTTTTATGTCATTTGCCCAAATCTCTCCGTGTATATGGTGGCCAAGCCGTTCTCTTAAAACAGGACTAAAAGTAACTGTGCGCTTTTTATTATTGATAACCTCTTCGATAGCTAGTTTTCCTAACCAATAAATTATGTGAAGAAATTTTTCGGCTTGTTTAGCTGTTGAAAAATTATCATAAACTTCTTGAATTTCATTAAAAGTCCTTCCTAAAATGTTTGCAGCATGTGTAATAGCCACCTCACGTTCTTGTTGTGATAGTTTTGTTTTAGATAAAACTGCTTTTTCGAGTTTTACCCAATCCCTTGTTGTAAGTCCTTTATCTCCTATTAATACGCGTTTACTTATTTTATGTGATTCTATGAACAGAAATGTAAGGTGTGTTAAGATATCATAAATTTCAGAACGCCCACGTGTGATTTCGATATTCATTTGTTCATCGTCAATGCGATAACAATTTCGCCTTCTTTTCTCTGGAATAATGGGTTTAAAATGGGAGTTTGCGTAGCCTTCGTCACTAGTAAGGTTAATAAAAGAACATTCTTCTATGCCTTGAGGAAGCCTATCAACAACGTAAAGCAAACCCTTTAATTCGGCTTTTTCTTCTGCAATAGATCCATAGATTTCAGGCCGTAAAAGCAACAAAGACTCACGTAGTGTTTCACGTGAAATTCCCATTGGTTTATAGAAACCTCTATTAAAGAGATGTCTCATGGTAATGTACATGCGTTCAATAGCATTTGTGCTCTCTTGAGCCCTTGTTCTATCATGATTTTTTTTATTACCCATATACGTTATTAAGCCTGTAAAGATACTATTATTTAATCAAATTCAATTCAAGAAAAGCATTTGCAATTACTCTGTCATTGGTTAAATGAGGTATTTTGTTTTGCCCTCCTAATTTTCCTTGAGATTTCATAAACTGATTAAAACCTCCTTCAACAACATTTGTTATTTTAAGGGTCTGTAAAATCTTTCCATTAATCAGGTCATGATAATAACTGTTTTGATTTTGCAAAGCCTTATCAATTTTGTGGGCAAAATTATGTAATGACTTTGGCTCTTTACCAAATTCTATAAACCACTCATGGTATGGTAGCCCTGACTCTGGATTAATTTGTGGAGCAACCGTAAATTCTGTTATTTGAGCTTCAGAATTTAATAAAGCTCCTTTTATTGCTTGCTCTACTTCTTTTCCTATAACATGTTCTCCAAAAGCTGAAATAAAATGTTTTATTCTCCCTGTTACTATAATTCTATATGGATGTGTTGAAGTGAACTCTACAGTATCTCCAATATTATATGCCCAAAGACCTGCGTTTGAAGAAATAATCATAACATAATTAACTCCTGTTGTTACTTCTTTTAATGTGATTCTTTTTCTGTCTTTTTTAAAAAAATCATCAGCTTTAATGAACTCATAAAAAATGCCCGCATTTAACTGGAGTAACATCCCGTTTTGAGTCTGTGTGTCTTGAAACGCAAAAAAACCTTCACTTGCAGGATAAAGTTCTATGCTATCTACTTTTCTTCCAATCAAATTTTCAAATTTTGCTCTGTAAGGCTCATAATTAACACCTCCATAAATAAAAAGAGAAAAGTTTTCAAAGACTTCTCCTATTGGTTTATTTGTCTTTTGAATTATTTTTTCAAAATACATTTGCACCCAAGATGGAATCCCTGAAATTACCGTCATGTTTTCTGATAATGTTTCATTTATAATTGCATCAACTTTGGATTCCCAGTCATCAATACAATTTGTTTTCCAAGAGGGCAATCTGTTTTTTTGAAGGTATTTTGGCACATAGCGAGCTGCTATTCCTGAAAGCCTCCCAATGTTGATACCGTTTTTCTTTTCCAATTCGGGACTGCCTTGCAGAAAAATCATTTTGCCGTCTATAAACTTGGTGTTTCCAGTCTCATTTATATAAAGTAAGATAGCATTTCGAGCTGAATCAATATGGTTTGGCATACTCTCTTTAGTTATTGGAATATATTTTGTTCCAGAAGTAGTCCCGGAAGTTTTAGCGAAATACAATGGTTTGCCCTTCCAAAGAATATCCTCTTTACCATTTAAAATAATTTGGATATATGGTTTTAAATCTTCATAATCCCGAACAGGAACACGCTCAACAAAATCTTGATATGTCTTTATGTTTTTGAAATCATGGTCTTTGCCAAATTTAGTAGAGCTTGCCTTTTTTATTAACTTTTTAAAAACTTTAGATTGTGCTTCTATTGGGTTTTGGGCCCATTTTTGAATGCTTTTAAACACTTTTTTTGCATATGGCTTTGCTAACGTTGACTTTAAGGATATCATTTATTAAAATCAATAAAATTTGTTGGGTTAATTGGGTATCCATCACTCCAGAGTTCAAAATGCAAGTGAGGGCCTGTTGTAAACTCGCCTGTATTTCCTGAAGTCGCAATAACTTCTCCTGATTTTACCAAATCGCCCTGAAATTTTGTTAGTGAAGTATTGTGTTTATAAATAGAAATTAAACCGTGACTATGTTCAATAATTGAAACATAGCCTGTTTCTGCAGTCCATTCAGAAAATATAATGGTTCCATCTGCTGCTGCTTTTATTGGGGTGCCTTGTGGTATTGTAACATCTATGCCATAATGCTTTTCTTTTGCATTGTATTCTTGGCTAATATTTCCATTTACTGGCGGAAAAAGCACAAAATTAACATTAGATGTCGCAGACTCAAACAAATTGTATTTGTCTTCTTTTCCTACTTTCTCTCTTAATAATGAATCTTCTTTAGTTGGTTTCAGGTTGATTTGGCTTTCATCAATTTTTGCGGCTTCAAT
>DATGBV010000382.1:0-5066 GCA_035312485.1 Flavobacteriaceae bacterium
ACGATGTTACTCAATCTGGTTTTACTGGTGCTACAGTTAATGCAGTTACTAAAAGTGGAACTAATGAATTTCACGGAGCTGTTTATGGTTTCTTCAGAAATGAAGACATGACAGGAAGAAAGATAAAAGGTGATAAATTGCCTAAAGCAAAATTAGATCAGAAGCAATATGGTATAAGTATTGGTGGTCCAATTGTAAAAAATAAATTATTCTTCTTTGCTAATTTTGAAAAAGATGAAAGGGATGATTTAGGTCAAAACTGGTTGCCAAATACGGGTTCTGGTGCTGTGAATGAATCTCGTGTTTTAGAGTCAGATTTAATCGCTGTTCAAGATGCATTAGGAGCATTAGGTTATGATACTGGTGCTTATGAAGGCTTTTTACATAATTCACAATCTGAAAAAGGTATTTTTAAAATAGATTGGAACATTAATGACAACAATCGTTTGGCAGTTATTTATAATTTCTTAAACGCATCTAAAGAAAAACCGGCACATCCAACAGCAATTCAACCAAGAGGGCCAAATTTTACAACCTTACAATTTGAGAATTCTGGTTACGAAATTAATAATAGGTTACAGTCGGTTCAGGTGGAGCTAAATTCAACCTTATCATCAACAGCAACAAATAAATTCCAATTTGGATATACTCATTTTGATGATTTTAGAAATCCAAAATCAGTTCCAGCACCAGCAATTGTAATTCAGGATGGAGCAGGATTAAACTATATTATTGCTGGACATGAGCCATTTTCTATTCATAATAAATTAGATCAAAAAGTATTGCAATTTTCAAACAACTTGAATTTCTTTAAAGGCGACCATACATTTACTGTTGGTTTTTCTTTTGAAAAATTTATGTTTGATAACTCATTTAATTTAGGAGTTTATGGAGCAGCTGGTACATTTTTCCCTTCGTATGGAAGTGTAGCTGATTTGTTGGCTGATGCTGGTCCTGGAGGAGGATTAGAAGCTCAATTAAATGCTGCTACGGCGACAGATACTGCTTTAAATGATGCTGGTGAAGGTGTTGCTGGTGGTTGGGCATTAGCCGAAACTAATGTTGGTCAGTTAGCATTTTATTTGCAAGACGAATGGAACATAAGTGATGATTTTAAATTAACATATGGTGTACGTTTCGATAAACCGTTGTTCTTCGATTCTGCTGAAAAAGCACAAGAAGTTATTGATAGAAACTGTTGTGTAGATCCAAGTATTCCTTATTATAACCCAAATACAGGAGAAACAGTATTTATAGATAATACACAAATGCCAAGTAATGATTGGTTAATTTCTCCAAGAGTTGGATTTAATTATGATGTTAATGGAGATAGCTCATTACAATTACGCGGTGGTTCAGGATTATTTACTGGACGTTTCCCATTTGTATGGTTAGGTAACCAAATTGCAAATCCGAATTCATTTTTCTTAACAGCAGTAGATCCAGATTATCAATTTCCGCAAGTTTGGAGAACAAACATTGGCGCAGATAAAAGATTTGAGAATGGGTTAATTTTAACTGCAGATGTTTCTTATACCAAAGATATTAATGGAGCGCATGTTCAAAACTGGGGTTTACAAGATCCAACAGGAACATTAAATGCACCTGGAGATAACAGACCAATTTATACTTCTGCAGATGTAGGTAATAATGGTTATATGTTTACTAATTCTGATAAAGGGAGAATATGGAATGTAGCTTTAAAAGCTCAAAAAACATTTAGCAATGGTATATACGCTATGATGGCATATAGCTATTTAAATGCTAAAGATGTAAACTCAATTGAAGCTGAAATTACAAGTGATGCCTTCGATTTTAACCCAACAAGAGGTGATGCAAACCAAGATGTATTAGCCTATTCTAAATATGGAGATACGCATCGTTTTATTGGTGTTGCTAGTAAGAGATGGGATTACGGAAATGATAAATGGTCAACAACTATATCAACATTTTTTGAATATGCTCAAGGCGGCAGGTTTAACTATACCTATGCTGGTAATATTAATAATGATAGTTCTTTTCAAAATAACGATTTAGTATATATTCCTACGTCGGCAGAAGTACAGCAAATGATGTTTTCAGGAACTGGACAAGCTGAAGCTTATGAAGCTTATATCCGTCAAGACGATTATTTAAGTGAGAACAGAGGCAAGTATATGGAGCGTTATGGAGCTTTATCGCCTTGGAGAGGAAGTTGGGATATTAAATTCTTACAAGATTTAAGAATTAAAATTTCTGAAGATAAAGTAAATACAATTCAATTTAGTATTGATATTTTAAACTTTGGTAATCTTTTAAGTTCAGATTGGGGTGTTGTAGAAGTACCTAACAATATTTCGCCAATCTCTGTTGATACTTCAGGAAGTGAGCCAGTATTTACATTTGACCCATCATTAACCGAAACGTTTGGTTATGATTCTAGTTTAGAATCCAGATGGCAAATGCAGTTTGGATTACGCTATATTTTCTAATAAAAAAACAACAATAAATTGTTAAATTTGCGCTCCAATATTTGGAGCGCATTTTTTTATAATACACATGAAATATTCCAGACTTACAAAAGAGCAATTTGAAGAACTTCACAAAGAATTTATTAATTTTTTGGCTACCCAATCCATAACAGCCGAAGAATGGACAACTATTAAAAAAGACAAGCCTGAAGTTGCCGAGCAAGAGTTGGATGTATTTAGTGACCTTGTATGGGAAGGCGTATTGAATAAAGCAAAATATTTAGAGCATATTTCTGAAAAGCACATGCATCTGTTTGGTTTACGAGAGTCTGATATGCATGTAATAGCAGTAACAGTAAAGAACGATGTTAATTTAACTACAAATAAGGGCTATCAGTGGCTTCGTGAGAATTTAATGGATGATAATGTTGAATTTTTACAAGCAACAAAATCATATTCTGAAGATAAAAATCTTGATAAATTTAAACTGATTCAACAAGGTTCTGTAATAACGAAAGGAGACTTATATAATTTTTTCGATAAGCTTATCAACTAATCGAAAAGAATTTCTTGAGGCATAGCTTTAAGGTTTCCATTGAAACTGTCATTCACATGTGCCACCTTGAGCATGTCGAAAGGGAAAAGGGAATCTAAATTACAGAATTATGTTTTAAAAATTCTGTAATTATTCGTATCGCAGAGATTCTATTGGATCTAATTTTGCAGCTTTTACGGCTGGAAATAACCCTGAAATAATGGCTACAATAAATGCCGTTGTAAATGCACTAAACATGGCTAACCAAGGTGTTGTAAATGAAAAACCTAAAGCCGCAGATAATCCATATCCCACAAGAATTCCCAGAATAATTCCTAAAATTCCACCTATTTGCCCAACCATAATGGTCTCTAGAAAAAATTGAATAGCAATTGTTTTACGTTTGGCTCCCATAGCTTTTCTAACACCAATTTCACGTGTACGTTCAGCTACAGATACCAACATAATATTCATCAGTGCTATTGAAGAGCCAAAAATTGTTATGATGCCAATAACCCAGGCCGCTATATAAAGGTATTGTGTAATAGCACCAACTCTATTAATTAAATCGTCACTTCGTTCTACTCCAAAATTATTTTCTTCAATAGGATTTAAGGTTCTTACATTTCTAAAAGTAATAATGGCTTGATTTAAGGCTTCATCAAAAAAATCCTTTTTATCAACCTTTACCATCAATGAATAGTTGGCATTTGGATTGGTATATATTGATCTAGCTTTCTGTATTGGAATCAATACACGATTATCTTCCTGACTGTTAAATGCATTTTTATTGGATTTTAAAGTGCCAATTACCTTAAATTTTGAACCTCTTATGCTAATGGTTTGACCAATAGGATTTATTTCACTAAAAAACTTTTCCTCAAGATCGCTGCCTAAAACACAAACATTACTATTGTTCTGAATTTCAAAATAATTAAAACCTCTTCCTTTATTCATTTTAAATCCTGAATTTTCTATAAAAAATTCATTGGTGCCAAGAACCAATACATTTGGATCGGTTTTTTTATTTTCAAATTTTATTTCTGCACTTCCTGTGCCAGCAAAAGACAAAGAGGTTGTTGCCATTGGGAATTTATACTTCTCAATAAACGCTTTGGCATCAGTATAGCTAACCACCGGATTAATTTTCTGGCGTTCTGCACCACCATGTCTTTGTATGGAAAACTCATAACGTTCTATAGTAAACGTATTGGCTCCCATAGAAGAAAAATCACTGGAAATAGTGTTTTCCAAAGCTTTTACACAACTTAAAATACTCACTAGGGCAGTAATGCCAATAGCAATAATTAAAACCGTAAGAATGGTTCTTAACAATTGACTTTTTATAGAATTTATGGCTATTCTAATATTTTCCCTTAATAATGAGAACATAGATGGGTTTTAAATCTTTTTTATAAGACTAACAAAAGGCAATAAAGTTACCATAAAATTGAAAAAACATGACATGGGAAATTAAAAATTAAGATATTTGTGTTTTAATACTCATTTTTAATGGCTCAAAGACCAAGCATACCTAAAGGAACACGAGATTTTAACCCAGAACAAGTAGCAAAACGCAATTATATCTTTAATACCATTAAACAAAGTTTTGAAACTTTTGGTTTTCAACCTATAGAGACACCTAGTTTTGAAAACTCTGAAACCTTAATGGGAAAATATGGTGATGAAGGTGACCGTTTGATTTTTAAAATTTTGAATTCTGGGGATTTTTATAAATCTCTTGTTATGGATGATAGCGTTACTATTTATGGTTTAGAAAGATTTAATACTTGTTTACAAAAGGCTTTAAATGGAAATTATAAAACCATTAAAGAATCTTTAGAGGTTGAATTAAGGAAAGGGTATGAGAATGATAGTTATTATTCAAAAGTTTTAAATTTTATATTAGGTATTAAGGAAATTAATTTTGGGAATGTACTACCTGTTGAAGCTGAAGAAAAAGATAAAATAAAAAGCAGAATTTTATTTAGATATGCTAGGTTAATACTTTTTGATTCTAAAACTCATATTAAAAAAATCTCTGAAAAAGCCCTTCGTTATGACCTTACTGTACCTTTTGC
>DATGBV010000383.1:0-2462 GCA_035312485.1 Flavobacteriaceae bacterium
TTGGGAAATCTGTTCCGAAAGTTTCGGAATCATCACCGAGAATACCCTTATTATCATAGAACATTATAAAATCAAATGAAACCTCTAATCTAACTCCATCTTTAGATAATACAATCCCATTTTCTGGAACAATAAGTTCAAAAGACCAAGCATAATTGGGTACATCTTTTGGTAGATCTTCAATTTTAGATTTTATCCAATCTCCGCCCCATATTCCAGGTTCAAACCAAGGTCTTACTCTAAATGCGTTTGATGATATTTCTTTTAACCCTTTACGTAAAGTTTCTCCAGTAGCCCAAGAGATCTCACCGTTAAATTGGCTGTCAATTATATAGTCTATATTGCTTAATAATGATTGCTTGTGTTTGTTTAAAACTGGCCAATCTATAAAATACATGCGTTTATACTGTTGCTTTTTATCTTTAACAAGAATATTCCCAAGATTTAAAACGCTACCTGATCTAGCCTGAAATTGTAATTCATTTTTTGGAGTATCTATGTAAATTATTTTACCGGGCCAATTGGATAATGCAGCACCAGGGCCATAAATAATATTTAGTATGTCTTCCTCTGGGATTAATTGCTCTAGCTTTTCTTTATCAAAAAAATCATTGAGAGTTCCAGGAAAAATTTTACCAAATACAGGATCATCACCGCCATGATAAGGGTTGAGCATTTCTTTTAAAACTTTAGAATCTTTATAAGCAGCATTTATGGCATAAGTCATGTGACTAATTCCTTTTTTATTCAATGCCTTGGAAAGTCCTAAAATAATATCATCCCAATATGCGCCCAAATATCCATCGATGATGATGTTGCCTTTTTCTGGAAGCTGTTCAACCAAGCTTTTTATTCCAATAGAAATAGAACCGGAAGACAACTCAAAAGTTGGGTATACATTATATCCATCAGGTTTTTGGTGAGATTCTACAGGCATTATATCTTGTTGGCTGTTTCTTTTTATATTCAAATTATTAGGGGTTTTTGTTAAATGTATTACTGCACCAAGCATGGCTGAATTAGAGGTGCCTTTGGTTATGTGAATAGTTGTATTATTGTTGAAGCCATTTTCAAAAGTCTCTTGAAAAAGATGATAACTTTTTGAAATACTTCCTCCCACAATAATGGTATTAGGGTTAAACGGCTTTGTAATAGAAGCTAGTGCAACACCAAGGTTTTGTCCATACTGTTCAAAAATTTCTTTTGCTTCTTGATGGTTTTCTGCTTCAATTGCAATGGTTTTAACATCATTTACAGGAGCACCAAAAGTTTCAGCATAAGTGTCTAAAAACCACTTGGTAGATATCCAATCTTCTAGCCTTCTGTTTTTGAATTCCAAATTGTAAATGTTACCCTCATACGGAACATCTTTTTCATTAGTAACTAGATTTCCATCAATAATAAACCCAGAACCAATGCCAGTACCAAGTGTAACTCCCATAACATTACCATTAGTTAAATTGCTGGCATATGTTTCTCCCAAAACAAAACTGTCTGCATCATTTAAAAAAGCTATTTGTTTTGTGTCTGTAATGATTCCTTTGAGGTTTTCCTGCAAATAAAGTTTGATATTTACTCCAAATAACGCATCGTATTTGTTCAGTCCCATCATATGAGAAATTCCGTTCTCATAATCAAATGGTCCTGGAATAGATATCCCAATACCGTCTATACGAGCTGGGAATTTATCTATACACATTTTTAATGCTGAAAGAAATTGATTCAAAATATCTTTGGCTGGTAAAGTGCTATCTATCTGATGGTGCTCTACAGTTTCTAAAAGCAACTGCATGCCTTCTATATCTACAACACCAATTGCAATATGGCTACCGCCTATATCTACTCCTAAATAATATGTTCCTTTTTCTCTATAATTATGCATTATCAATTAATTATATTTTATTTCAGCATTTTGAGGTAATAGTATTTTCTTTGTTGATTGAGACAGATAACCTTCTCCATAATAAATTTCTACTTTCCTTTGTTTTCCATTTTCTAAAATAATGGTAGCAGATTGTTTGCCCTTTTCAAAATCAATGGTATTAACATCTTTAATTTCTTTCTTGAAGTTTTTTACGCTATCATTATTAACACTGGCCAGAATTAATTCACCTGCATTAGTATTAATTCTAGCTAATGCTCGTGCGTCACCATTAACCATAAAACCACTATAACTATGGTTTAGCGTGGTAAAGCCTCCTAGGCCATTTCCTTTTAAAAGCAAACCTAAAAAAGCATCGTTTTGACCATAGCTGACTTCATTGGAATAGAAGTTACCAACCAAAAGTGCATCAAGATTACCGTCTAAATCAAAATCATTAATAGTGATTCCATTAATTGGTGAAATCTGTGCGCTAATGGGTAAAGCAGAAACTTTAAAATTATTATCTCCTAGATTTTCTATGTAAGCACTTTCAAGATAATTAGCTTGAAGTTGTGTAGGATTCTTTTCTATACTTTTT
>DATGBV010000384.1:0-6587 GCA_035312485.1 Flavobacteriaceae bacterium
AGCTGATGCCGTAAAAACAGAATAGTCTAACGCTCCTTTTATTCCAGTTGAAAACCACATGGAAATTGCAAAAAGCAGTAAAAGCCATCCGCTTAATTTGGCAAATAATTCAGTTTTGTAACCCAGAATTAAGCAAATTGAAAAGACAATTTCTAATCCTGTTGCTATTATTCCGAGAGCTGAAATTAAATTTTCTGGAACCCATGGGTTTATAAGTTCTGTGTATTCTAAAAAACTGTTCCAATTTCCCCAAGCAGAAATTTCTGGACTCCAAAAGCCAAACCTGTCTGCGACAGCTGACAAAAATCCCATCCCTAAAGCGAGTCTTAAAAATAATTTTATCATTTTCTATTTATTGTCACTTGCATACCATTCTGCAAAAGAGGTTTCAGTTTCTTGTAGTTTTAGTGAATGCAGTTTGATGTTTTCTGGGAGACGTTTTTTGATTTTTTTAGAAAAATCTATAACCATCATTTCACTTGTAGGTTGGTAGTCTACCAATAGTACATTGTGGCCTCTGTCTTCAAGTTCTTTGGCTAATTCAACATGAGGTGTGTTTTTATTAAAAACTGTGGCATGATCAAAAACTTCAACAATCTCTTCTTTTACAATTTTTTTTAAATCGCTAAAGTCTATGACCATTCCAAACTTTACATGTGTATTGTCTTGAATTGGGTTGCCAATAACTGTTACAGACAACTTATAGCTATGACCATGAACATTTCTACATTTTCCATCATAACCAAACAAGGCATGGCCTGTTTCAAAGGAGAATTGTTTTGTTATTCTAATTATGCTCATTTACGGTTTTTAAATCTATTGTAAAAGTAAATAATAATCAGCACTATAGCCAATAAGAGAAAAAGCATATTTCCACCCATCTTATTCTTTATTTATTTTGTTCTTGTTATATCTGTAAATTAAATAAGCAATTAAAACCAATAATACAAAAGACAACATTGAACCAATAAACACGCCAATTTCATAACCTTTGTCAGGAGCGTTTTTTAGTTTTCCCAACTCATTTTACCTCTTGATTTAATGCTAACAATAACCTTATCATTATCTAGTTTGACTATTACGATACCAAAGTTACGTCTTTTGAGATAGAGGAATAAATATTTTCCTGAATTTTACAATCAAAGGAATTCCTCTTGCTATGATCCAACAGGTTATTGCGACAAAAATTGCATATAGCTTAAGGTCTAAATGGTCTAACCAAAAAAGAACAGGAATAAACACAACAAAGGTGGAAAACAAAAGCACATTCCTTAAATACCTCATTCTTCCTAAACCTTTAAAAATTCCATCAAAAATAAAGGCCAGAGCACAAAAAGGCTGCATAGCAAGAATAATCCAAAAAATATTGCCAAACTCCTTTAAAACTTCAGTATCGTTACTAAAAATATCGCCAACTATATTGTAAATAGCTCCGCCTATTATCGCCATAATTAAACCTACAATTATACCAATTTTAATAAGTTTATTACTTAAAGAAATTAATGTTTTGTATTCTTTTCCTCCTAGCAGTTTTCCGGATAAAATGTTTCCTGCACTTGCATATCCATCAACGATAAATGCTCCCAAAAACCACAAATTTATTGCTATTGTATAAGCGGCAATGTACTCTTTTCCATAGCTTGTTGCAAAGGCACTACCATAATAAAGTGTAACGTTTAAAGCTATGGTTCTAACAAATAAATTTAAAATCATTAATATAAATCGTTTTATTTCTTTGTTAAAAGGGAAGCTTAATTTTAAATGGATAGCTGTCTTTTTCAATAGATAATACGCAGCGAAAAAAGCCATTAATATTTGAGCAAAAACACTTGCATAAGCAGCACCTTTTATGTGTAAAGCAGGTATATAACCATCTATACCATATACTAAAACCACATCCAGAATAATATTTGCTGTTGTACCAATAAGCGCAATTATCATAGGATAGAATGTGTTTTGCAAACCTCTAAATGCGCCAAATACAGCAATAACAAACAATGTAAATGGAAAACCAAACACACGAATTCTATAATAGTCTACACTATAATTTAGAATGATGTCTGAAGCATTGTACAGTCTAAAAATATGCGCTGCAAAAGGATAAGTGCTTAAAATAATTAAAACGCTTAATGATGTAATAATGAATATAGCTTGAGCTGGAAGATTCTTGATTTGTTCTAATTTGTCTGCTCCTAGATATTGTGACACAATAGACGATATAGCACTTCGTGTTTGTCCAAGTACCCAGATAAGCATCGACATAAAAGCTGTTACAATGCCAACAGCTGCCAGAGACTCTGTGGCATTATAATTTACATTACCAACAATGGCAGCATCGGTTAAAGATAGGATGGGTTCAGAGACACCAGATATTAATGCTGGAATAGCAAGTTTATTGATGTTTTTTAAAGAAATGATAGAACTCATTAATGTTTATAGCTTGGTAAGTTGGTTGCTAATGCTTTTTCCGTAATTTTGCAGTTTAATTTTGTAAATTTAGTTTTTTAATTATTGAATATGAAGAATATTTTAGTTCCGGTTGGATCTTCAAAAAACGCAGCAAGTCATTTGCAGTACGCTGTAGATTTTGCAAAAGCTTTTGGCGCAAAACTTTTTGTTGTGCAAGTTTACAATGTTTACACAAAAGCGGGGACCATGATTAAAGTTGATCAAATTCTAGAAAGAGAAAGTCAAGGATATCTAAAAAAACAAATTGCAAAAATTGATACAAAAGGAGTAGAAGTTATTACCAGAACATTAAAAGGTAAATTAATTGATACTTTAGAACTTGCCTGTAAGGCGGCCGAAATTGATTTAGTACTAATAGAACCAAGAACAAATTCTGTAAAAGATGAGGTGTATTTAGGAAAAACTTCTGGAAAAATTATTAAACAGATGCAAGTTCCTACTTTAATTGTTCCTGAAGGTTATGTTTTTAAACCCTATTCGCAAATTTTAATGGCTATAAAATCTGCTATTATTAAAAAAGAAGGTGTTCTAAACCCATTAAAGACTATAAAAGAAAAGTTTAATTCAGCTGTTGATTTATTATTGGTAAAGACACATTATTACAACGAAGGTGATTTTGATGTGAATGATGAACTATCAACACTTGTTGGAAATATCACTAAAACAGAAAATCCAACAACTTACCTAGGTGTATTAGAGCATTACAGAGAATATAATCCAGATATGTTGTGTGTAGTAAGACGAAAAAGAGGATTTTTCACTCAAATGTGGGAGAATAACACCATACTTAAAAAAGATTTTTCCAGTTCGTTGCCTGTTTTGGTGTTGAGTGGAATGAAATAAAATTTGGGGATGTAGCTCAGCTGGCTAGAGCGCTTGACTGGCAGTCAAGAGGTCGTGGGTTCGAGTCCCATCTTCTCCACAATAAATAGCTTGATTTATAAAAACCGCAAAGCGGTTTTTTTTGTTTTATGGATATAGCATTTTAGTAAGTTGAAAAACTTTAATATAAATTATTAATTTAGTGCTATATTACTTTTTGCTATTCTAACAGCTACTAATGTATGCATAAAAATATCCACAGAGAAATTACACCTTTAGCACCAGAGGATAGTTTTCTGGTTTTTGATCGTGTAAAGCAAGATTTTGATTTCCCAATACATTTTCATCCAGAGTTTGAACTAAACTTCATTTTTAACGGTAAAGGTGTAAGACGTGTAGTTGGAGATAGTTTAGAAGAAATTGGTGATATAGAACTGGTTATGGTAGGCCCAAACCTTGTTCATGGATGGCAATTGCATAATTGCAAGAGTAAAAAAATTCATGAAATAACATTGCAATTTCATAATGATTTGCTTGATGAAAAGATGTTGGATAGAAGAATTTTTAAACCCATTAAGGATTTGTTTATAAGATCTAATCATGGAATTCTTTTTTCGGAAAAAATAGCCAAAGACTTAAAACCAAGAATTATGAATTTGTCAAAAATAGATAGCATAGATTATTTTATGGAACTTATTTCTATTTTACAGGATTTAGCAAATTCTAGAAACCAAAGACTACTTTCGACACAAAGCGCCAATAACAAAAAGTTTGAAAATAGTTCGCAGATTAAAAAGGTATATGAATACATTCATGAGAATTTCAGCAGGAAGATTTCTTTAAATGAAATTTCCGAACTTGTTAACATGAGCCCAGTATCATTTAACAGATTCATTAAGAAGCGGACAGGAAAAACCTTTATTGAGTATACAAATGACACAAGAATAAGTTATGCAACGCGATGGTTAATTGAAACAGACTTAAGTATTAGCGAAATAAGTTATAAGTGCGGATTTAATAATATTGCCAATTTTAATAGAGTTTTTAAGAAAGTAAAGAACATTACACCAAGTGAATTCCGTGAAGAATTTGAAGGGATCAAACGCGTTTTATAGACCAATTGCATGAGTAGAAAAATAAACAGAGAAATTACTCTTTTGGAACCAGACAATGGTTTTTTGGTTATAAACCGAATAAAACAAAAATTCGACTTTCCCATTCATTTTCATCCAGAATATGAACTTAATTTTATACTCAACGGAAAAGGAGTGCTTCGCATAGTTGGAGATAGCGCTGAAGAACTAAAAAATATTGACCTTGTTTTGGTTGGCTCATTTGTTCAACATGGGTGGGAAAACCATAACTTCAAAAACAAACCTATTTATGAAATGACATTTCAATTTAACGATAGTGTTTTTGATGAAAAACTACTTTCCTTGAGAATGTTTAGAGAAATAAAAGACATGTTTCAACGTGCTAGCCATGGGATATGCTTTTCTAAAGAGACAGCAAAAAGGTTAATGCCTCAAATCATAACCTTGACTAAAATTGATACTGTTGGCGAGTTTATTAAATTTTTAAACATTCTTCAAGAAATGGCTGTTTCTGAGGATCAAAGATTGCTTTCATCTACAAGTTCAAATATTGACAATGAGTATAAAAATAGTATTAGAATTAAAAAGGTTTATGAATATATTCAAGAACACTATACGCGTAAAATTACACTTAACGAAATTTCCGAACTTGTGAATATGAGCCCAGTGTCATTTAATAGATTTATTAAAAAGCGAACAGGAAAAACCTTTATAGAATATATTAATGACACTAGAATTGGCCATGCTTCAAATCTACTCATAGAATCTGATTTGAGTATTGGAGAAATTGGTTTTAAATGTGGATTTAACAACATTGCACACTTTAACAGACAATTCAAAAAAAACAAAAATGAAACCCCAAGTGAATTTAGAGAGAAAATCTCAAGAACTCACCAAGATCATTAATATAAATTGCTATTTCTTTTTTAATAACCTAAATGACTTTGGTTTGAGCTATTTGATGCTCTATGTATAATATAGTACCACTATTTGATTATTTATATTAATTCAAAAAAAGATACTTGTATTAATTTTATGGAAAATTATATAATGCACTCAAAATATGGTTTGGTATTACTTATTTGTATCTTTTTTGGATGCAAGCAAAAAGACGTTGTTTTGATAAGCAAAAGTTTTGACCACAGCCTTTTTAATTATCAAGGAAGAATAGAAAAAGTTAATGATAGCGTGACTGCACTAATTTCTGTTGGCGCCTCTGTTTCGATTGGTTTTTCAGGCAATCAATGTGAAGTTTATCTTAAAGGTGAGTATAAGCCATATAATTATGTTTCTTACGAATTAGATGGTAAATATTTAGGAAGATTTAAAATAGAAAGCGATTCAATCTTACCTTATAAAATAAATGTTCCAGAAAGCAATAAAACTCATGTATTGAAAATATATAAAGAGTCTGAAGTTTTTAATGGGGTAGTCTTTTTTAGTGGAATAAAAGCTCAAAAGGTTTTGCCAGCTAATAACAATTCAAATATATATATAGAATTTATAGGTAATTCTATTACTTGTGGAGCGGCTTCAGATGCAGCAGAATCATCTTGCGAGATAGGCGAATATTTTGATCATCAAAACGCATACTATGCCTATGGCCCAAGAATAGCAAGAAAATTGAATGTCAACTTCATGTTAAGTTCAGTTTCTGGCATTGGAATTTATAGAAACTGGAATGATGAAAATATTAAAGAACCCATCATGCCACAGGTTTATGAAAACTTGTATTTAAACACTGATTCTACTAAAGTGTTCAATTTTTCAAGAAAACCAGATTTAGTAAGTATTTGTTTAGGCACAAACGATTTGTCTATGGGAGATGGCATAAAACCACGTTTACCTTTTAACAAGGAAAAATATATTACTAACTATATTTCATTTATAAAGACCATTTACAAACATTATCCAAACACCCAAATAGCGTTATTAGACAGCCCAATGTCAGATGGAGAAACAAAAGATCTTTTATTGTCATGTTTAGAGGAAATTAAATCACATTTTGATGACCGTGAAAAACCAATACAGCTGTTTCAGTTTAGTAAAATCTATAATAATGGTTGCTCAACGCATCCAAGTGTAGAAGAGCATGCTCAAATGGCACAAGAATTATTACCTTTCTTTAAAAATTTACTTAATAGTTAAAACAATCAAATGGGAGAATATACTGCAAATAATGAACGATATAATTCGATGTCT
>DATGBV010000385.1:0-15324 GCA_035312485.1 Flavobacteriaceae bacterium
ACCGAAAAGCAGAAAGCGAAAGAGATTCGGATAGAATTGATTTTTTTCTTAAATCCACAAATTGGAAAGGAAAAATTGAAATAATGGAAAAAGAAAAATGTGATGATATGCGTTGGTTTGATTTTGATAAACTGCCCAAAAACATAATTCCATACATTAAAAAATCAATAGTAGATTTTTCATCAAACTTATATTTTTCTGAATATGGCTGGTAATAAGTCTATCTTTGAATACCAAAATATAATTTGGGACTGGAACGGAACACTTTTGAATGACAACTGGGTTTGTGTAGAAATAGTAAACAAGCTTCTAAAAAATCACAACGATAGACAATTAAACCTAACTACTTATAAAGATGTTTTTGGCTTTCCAATAGTAGATTATTACAAAAAAATAGGAATCGATTTACAAAAAGAGTCTTTTGATGAACTAACAGAGAAATTTATTTCAGACTATGAATCAAAAGTTAACCTATGTGAGTTACAAAAAGGAGCAACTCAAATTCTAAATCAAATTAAAGAACAAGGCAAAAATCAATTCATATTAACAGCTGCTCATAAAAAAAGCGTAGTTGATTTACTTAAATTTCACTCAATAGATGGCGTTTTCAAAAAAGTAGAAGGATTGGATAATCACAGAGCAGAAAGCAAAGTTGACCGTGGACATAAGCTAATAAAGGAAAATCACATAAGTATAGAAAATACAGTTTTGGTAGGTGATACAATTCACGATTATGAAGTTGCTACACATTTGGGAATTAAGAGTATTCTTATTGCAAATGGACATCAATCAAAATCAAGATTAATAGAAAAAACTAAAAGTGAAGTACCGATTTATAATAATATTTCGGAATTAGTAATATGAAAAATTACTACTACCAACACTTTATATAACACATAGCAAAGGACTTGAGCGTATTTAAGATCACCATCAAATTTTTAAATCTGGCTCATAACTTAATCAAAACGTCCGTATCTTTTTGCACACTACAAGCCATATACTTGACCTTTATGTATAATTTGACGCAACCAAATGTAAAAATCAACGTCTAGAAAAAAAGATAATATGAAAAAATTGATTTTACTATCATTAATGCTTTTGACATGTTTTGCATCTTGCGACAGTGGTGAAAATGAAAATGATTGTCAGCCTGAAACGGTAGCATCAAATTGGAATATTGAAAAGGAAATAATAGTAGAATTTGACACAGAATTTGAAAGAAATAATTACAGTGTAGTTAATGGAAATAAATTATTGTTTGAGTATAACCATACAGGAGCACAATGTGATCATATAATTGATGATGAATGGGGAGAGAAATTAATTTTTCAAGTCGAAAACAATAATGCTGATTTTGAATTTGTTGATGATGAAATTCTTTTAACAAACTGTTTCTATCAACAATATGGAGCATGGGTTAATCATAATCAATATCAAGTTAAAAATGGGACAATTAAAGGAGAAAAAATTTCTGAGAACAAATGGGAAATAATTGTAAATATAGAAACCACTCCTTTGTTTGAAAATGAACAATCAAAAAATATTCACTTCACCCAAATATTTATTGAATAATAAATACTGCCCCAACACTGGCTGTATTCCATTGCTTGGCATGGTGTTAAAATGAAAATTTACTTCTGCTTGATTCCTATTCAGGAAATTCCTGCAAAATTTTACTCGTAACAAAACCATATCCAAACACGTTGTGGTTAATTTATGAAACGAAGAATAACAATATTAATATTTTCAATTAGCATCAATGTGACTTATGCACAATTTGATGAAAATAATGCTATTTATTCTACTGGCGAACTGAATATAGGTAATTACATTGGATTTGACATTAACTTAAATTATGTCTACAAAGAAAAATACTCGTTCAAGATTGGATACACAGGGAATATACGAAAACCTAAATCACAACCCGAAAACTATACATCAGGATTGACTGGAATATTGCTTTTTGGGTTAGCCAATCCCTATGACCAATTTGAAAATTATCAAATAGGTTTTGGAAAAATATATAATCTCAATAAAAGTGGTACAATAAGAGCAAATTTATCACTTGGATTAGGACATACAACAATAAGAGAACCGGAAAATTGGGAAATGATTAATAACGCTTTTTTGACAGAGAATTATACTTGGAATTATGAAAAGTATAATACAGTAAGTCTAATAATAAATCCAAAAATTGAGTTTCCATTCACAAGGTTTTACGGATTAACAATTTCACCTATGTTACAAATAAACAAGGACAGAACATACTTTGGAATTGGAATTGGACAAATGATTGGATTATTAAGAAAAAGAAAAACTAACCACAACAATGGCTATAAGTAATTGCTTCTTATTTTCCTTTCGGAAATTCAATCTTATTAATTATCTTTCGGTTACAGCGGAAAATGACTTGCATCTTTTCAGCAACTAATCATGCCAAAACGTTAAATCACTACTTAACAAAGCAAATATGAAAGAAGAAATTCAAGCATATAACAACAAACAAATTACCGATCACAAAGAAATTTGTGACTTGCTTGCAATGACAATTAACGACGAACTCACTAAAGCAGAAAATAAAATTTGGCATGGTCATCCAGTTTGGTTTTTAGACGGCAATCCAATAGTTGGTTACAGCAAACAAAAAAGAGGTATCAGGCTAATGTTTTGGAGTGGTGCAGATTTTGATGAAGAAAATTTAACCGTAAGAGGAGAAAAATTTAAAGATGCTTCCATTTTCTTCAACAATATTTCTGAAATTGAAATCGAAGACTTAATACGTTGGCTGAAAAAATCTAGAGAAATACAATGGGATTATAAAAACATTGTTAAAAGAAAAGGGAAATTATTAAGATTGAAATAATATGAAAGACACAAGCCACCATGATGAACGTATTGCAAAAATGTCATTTGCTTCAGTATATCCACACTATGTTGCCAAGGTTGAAAAGAAAAGCAGAACCAAAGAAGAATTACACCAAGTTATAGAATGGTTAACTGGTTATGACGATAGAAAGCTGCAGGAACTCATTGAAAACAAAGTAACTTTCGAAACGTTTTTTAAAGGTGCTTCATTAAACCCTAATGCTCACCTTATTACCGGTGTAATCTGTGGCTATCGTATAGAAGACATTTCAAATACGTTAACACAACAAGTAAGGTATTTAGACAAATTGGTTGACGAATTGGCAAAAGGGCGCAAAATGGAAAAGATTTTACGCGTTGGATAAATACGTTGTTTTTGGATAGAATAATATTTATTACTTCTTCATCTACTCCAACCACGCTTTAAAATCCTTAACGCGTTCTCTGGCAACAATCACATCTTGCTCTTTATAAGACTTTAGCTTGATTTGTAGTCTAGAATTGGTATAGCTTACCATATCTTTTATAGCATTGATATTGACGAAGAATTTTCTGTTTATTCTAAAAAAGGTTTGAGGTTCCAGTTCGTCTTCAAGTTGTTCTAGTGTATTATCCAACAAGTAGTTTCTACCTTCTGAAGTATGTAAATACGTGCCTTTATTTTCGCTGTAAATACATTCTATATCATCAATATTGATTAGCTTTAAATGTTGCCCAACCTTTACAGAAAAGCGTTTCTTGTATTCCCTATCTATTGGATTGACCAGTAGTTTTTTGATATCGTTAAAATCTATGGTCACCGCTTTTTGGTTAGGAATTCTATCTCTATATTTTGTGATTGCCTTTTCCAATTCGGCATCGTCAATAGGTTTTAAGAGATAGTCTATGCTGTTTAGTTTAAAGGCTTGTAAGGCATACTCATCATAAGCTGTTGTAAAAATAACTGCCGATTTTATATCAATCACATCAAAGATTTCAAATGATAAACCGTCACTTAATTGAATATCCAGAAAAATAAGATCAGGATGTTCGTTATTTTGAAACCAAGTGATGGCTTCTTCAACAGAATGGAGCATAGTTTTTGCTTCAACGTTTAACGCTGATAACATACGCTGTAAACGCCTTGCTGATGGTTTTTCGTCTTCAATGACAATAACGTTTATTCCCATCGTCTTTTATCTTTATCCATGTATTTTTTTATTTGTTTGTTTTCCCAATCTTTTCCAAAAAAAAGATCTTTACCAAAAACCCCAAGTGCATGAAATCCTAACCCAATTCCCCAGAAAAATGCTGTTGAAAAGGTACCAAAGTTCCAAATATTACCATCTGAATTAACAGCGATAATGGTAATTAAAAAGATATTTACTCCAATATAAGAAGCCAAATGCCAATAAAATCCTTTTATAGCATCTACACGCTTTTTTGCTCTTATATAAGCATCTTCCTTATTATATGAATAATTGTAGTTGCTATCGCTATTATCCTGTTCTAGTTTATATCGTTCCATGATTATACTCTTATTAGTGCCAATTCTTTTCTTCCTCTCTCATAAATTCTTCCATCTTACGTTTTTCCCAATTCTGACCTAGCACACTGGTTCCAGCAAAGACCCTAAACGCCTGAATTGCCAAGCCAATTCCCCATCCAAACATAGGAAACCAAAACCACTGGAAATCCCAATAGGTTTTATAGTTTATAAATATTAAGAATGGAATGACTAAAACATAAGAAATAAGGCTATAATAAAATCCTTTAAGTTCTTCAACGTGGTTTCTTGCGCGCATGTAACTATCGTTTATAGATTCTTTTGATTGTGTTTTCATGATCGATATTTGTTTAGTAAGCATTGGTAATGCTACTGCAAAACTATTTGCTTGTTGATTGATTTTTACTTTTCTTGTCGTTAATAAATCGTAGCGTTGCATAATGTTGCTTAAACCTACTCCACTACTCTTTTTTATAATTTGTTTTGGTTGTAAATTATTTTCTACAACTAGGTTATCATATTCTTCATATATCTTAATATGAAGAGGTTTACTAGTTGTTACCATATTGTGCTTTACAGCGTTTTCCAACAACAATTGTAATGACAATGGTACTACTTTGCTTTCTGGATTTGAAGCTTTGTCTGGAAGCTCAAAAATGATACTGTCTTCGAACCTCATTTTTAAAAGCGACATATACGTTCGGGCAAAATCCAACTCTTCATCAACAGAAACCAATTCTTTGTTTTTTTGCTCTAATACATAACGATACACTTTAGATAATGCAGTTGTAAACTTCTGGGCATTATCAGGATTTTCGTCTATTAAGCTGGTTAGTACATTTAGACTATTGAATAAAAAATGAGGATCTAACTGATTTTTCAGAGCATCGAACTTGGCACTTGCCGTACCTGCAATGACCTTTTGTTCTTTTATTCTATTCTGCTGATACTTATTATAGAAATAAATAAAATGGAAAATAATAACAATGGTTAAAGTAATCCAAAGTCCAAATTGATAACTTCTTAAAGTTTCATTTGCTATAAAAGTTTTAAATGTATTTCCATAATAAAACATTGAAGTTCCCGCTCTTAAAAGAAACAAACCAATTAAGGTAATTACAACAGAACCTATAATCCCTAAAAGAATACGTTTTATTGTATCTCCACTTTTCCACTGACGTCGTTCCATGTAATCAAAAAAATACATATTTGAATATCCTAGAACGAAAGAGTATAGTTGATAGAAAACAAAGTCAATTAGTAATTCATTAATAGAATTATTTTGAAAACCGCCAGAGTTGAAAGTACCTATAACAAATACTATGACTCCAATGGCAAAAACTATCGATAAATTTTTAAATGACTTACTCATGTGTTTAATACTCTGAAATTACTCTTTACAAGTTTCAGCAAAAACTTGTTCTGCTCTTTCTTTTCCCCAATTTGGATGAAAAGGTGTTTCTGGTTTAAAGTTAGCAAAAAGTTCTATGGCTTTCTGTATGTCTTTACAATATGGTGTCACATCTTGACCAAAATAACGGGCGCTTCCCATTCCCCATTCTGCTTTTCCAAAAACAACTCTAGGGTTTGTTGGGTCTATCTGTTCTGCTTTGGCATACGTAGAAGCTACTTTTCCTGCTAATGTTGGTCCATACGTAGCTCCATCATAAGCCACCCAAGCAGTATCTAATAACGCCTGAAGTACAAGAATCTCCGGATTATTTTTTGAAATTGCCGTAGCATCATTGATTAAATCCTGTGCTTTTTTAAGGTTTTCTGTAATGGTTTCCTCGTTTGTTTCACCGAAACTTTTTACAATATTAATTTGCGCTGCGTAATAAGGTGGTAACCAGTTGTCAGGTTCTGCAGCTGCAATACGCTCAAATAAATTTGAAGCTTCAACAGTTTCATTGTTTCCCCAATGTTCAAATGCTTTTTGCATACCTTGTTCATAATTGCCTTGAGCATTTACAAAACTTGTTGCAAACATTACTAAAATGATAATTAATTTCTGCATGATATTATGTGTTTTAAATTATAGTACAAATATCAAACTAAAGTATGTGGGTTTTAAATCTCTTTAACCGAATTGTTAATTATTATGGATGAAATGTTAATCTGAATATGTTTTGAAGAAAAAAATTAATAGAACCCATTAAACGATGTGCATGTATAATGGGTTCTTATTAGAAAACATCTTATTTAATTCTCTAAATATTTAAAGTTTATTGGTAAACTAAAAGGAACTTTTACAGGTTTTCCTCTTTGTTTTCCTGGTGTCATTTTAGGAAGTGAGCTTACAATGCGAGTAGCCTCTTTTTCTAAAATTTTATGAGGTCCTCTGGTTCTTATATTACCAACATTTCCGTTGACATCAACAACAAATACCACAAACACTTTACCATGAATACCAAGTTCAAGAGCATCATCAGGGTATTTGAAATTGTCAACTACATGTTTTAGCACTTTTTCTTCAAAGCATTTTTTATATTCGTAGTTGTTTTTGCCAACACATCCAGGAAAAATAGGAACGCTCTCAACAACAGCAAACGGAACTTCTATATCTTCTTCAACTTCTTCTATAGCTACATCTTCAATTTTAACTTCCATATCTATTTCTTCAGACTGATCGGTTTCTGTACTTTCAATCACAGTCTCTTCAACGTCTACTACGTCTTCAACCACATTTATTATCTCTGGAGCCGCAGGTGGTGGCGGTGGTGGCGGAGGCGCTTCCAAATTTGTTATTGGAATATCTTCCTCCAGAACCTCTTCTACTTGAACAATATCTATAGTAACATCATCTTTATCGTAAGTTTTATAGTTCAAACTATACCAACTAAAAAACAACATGATGTTTAATCCAATAGCGAAATAAAGACTGCTATTCCTGCCAACCTCTAATTCTGGGTTCTTTTTAGCTTGCATGATACATTAGTTTTATACCATGAAATTATTAATAAATTAACCCAAATACTATGACATTTGTCAGTTCATAACTGTGAGATTATTGTCTGTAAATTTGAATTGATTCTTAACTTAAAACATACTAATTTCGTTTGACTATCGATAAACAAACACGTGTGCTGAACTTGATTCAGTATTGAAACGTTTTTTATCTTAACATTAGCCACAATAAGAGAGAGTCGAACTGCTAACCGAATTCTTTATTTAGTTTTTCGAGATAATCGGAAATTACTTTTGACTTGTCAACTTGGATTTTTTTCCCAAGTTCCCTTCTTGGACAATTTTCATTGTATTTCGCGCCCCAATCCATTATCTCAATGACAATTGGGAGTAAGTCAATTCCTTTTTTTGTCAAACTATAGACAAATTTAGATTTGTTTTCTGATGAGACATTTTTGGACAAAATATTTTCCGCTTCAAGAACATTCAATCGATTGACCAAAATATTAGTAGCAATTTTTTCCTCTGATTTTAAAAACTCGCTGTAAGACAACTTTCCACGAAGCATAATATCCCTAATTATCAACAATGACCATTTATCCCCAAAAACATCCAACGAACAACTTATTGGACAGTCCGACCTATTTTTTTTCATAACACAAAAATTAAAGCACTTGCAATTTACAACATCTTTTGTATATTTGTAGTACTTGCAAAATGCAATAGCAAATATAATAAACTTTAAAAAATGGCAAATTCTAAAACTATGAAAGAACTTTTGGGCATTTACTACAAAGGTTTTGCAAAAAAAGAGGGTTGGGAATCTGTAATTTCGGATGACTTCGTATTTATTGCGGACAATATGGAGAAAGATGATGTTAACAAAGGAAAAGAAGTCTATGTAAACATTATTAATCGATTTTCAAGGCTTTATCAAAATATGCGTGTAAAAAGAATGATAATAGACGGAGATAATGCCAGCGTGATTGCAAACTATGACTACATTTTTCCAAATGGTAAACATATTTCGGGAGACGTGGCGGAATTTTGGACTGCAAAAAATGGAAAATTGACCTCATTACATATTTTCTTTGACACACTTACATTTGATAAAAACACACCAAAAAAATAATGGCTTACAGCGAGAAACTTGCTCAAAGAATTAGAAAGTCACTTGGACATTTATCAAATGTAGAGGAAAAGAAAATGTTTGGCAGATTGGCATTTTTGGTGAATGGAAAAATGTGCTTAACGGCTGGACCTCATAGAATGATGTGTAGAATTGATCCTAAATTGCACGAGCAAGAAGTTCAAAAAAATGGATCTTCGACTGTAGTAATGAGAGGACGGAACTATAAAGGCTACATTCACATTCAAGAAGAAAATCTAAAAAACGAAATTGACTTTAGCCATTGGATTAACCTTGCATTGGACTTTAATAAACAATTGATTTCCAAGTAGAACGGAGAAAGTACTGTGGCTAACAATGTATATAACTCATTGTTAATAAGGTACTTAACCAAAGGTTTAGGCATATTTATTAAGTCCGCCAAATTTAAAAATTTGGCTTATTGCTTTTATAATGTAAAAAAATCAAATAATTATTTGTGTAGTTAAATGACTTCACGTATATTTGTAGTCAAATAACTTCATAATGAAATTAAGACGAGATATTTTTCAAGCAATTGCAGACCCTACAAGGCGGGCAATATTGTTACTGCTAACTTCGCAAACAATGACTGCGGGAGCAATAGCCTCTAATTTTGATGCAGCAAGACCAACGATTTCCAAACACATTCAGATTTTGAGCGAATGTGAGCTTTTGGAATCCAATCAACAAGGGCGTGAGATTTATTATCAACTAAAAATTGATAAAATGAAAGAAATTGACAAATGGTTGGAACAATTCAGAAAGATTTGGGAAAATCGCTTCGGACAGCTAGACACTTTATTAACAACAATTAAAAACAAGAATAATGAAAAGTAATTTGCAATTTGACTTCCTTGTAGATAAGGAAAACAAAACCGTCAGTGTCATAAGAGAATTTGATGCAAAGCTTGACTTGGTATGGCAGGCTTGGACCGATAAAGAACTATTAGACCAATGGTGGGCACCAGAGCCTTGGAAATCAAAAACAAAATATATGGATTTTAGCGTTGGTGGACGAAGATTTTATGCAATGGTAAGTCCTGAAGGGCACAAACATTGGTCACTTCAGGAGTTTACTTCCATTAGCCCAAAAACGAATTTCAAAATGTTGAATGCTTTTGCAGACAAAGATGAAAATCCTGAATTGCCAGCTTCAGAATGGGATTTGAATTTCAATGAACAAAATGGAACAACAAAGGTCGATATTACTATTTATAATAAATCCCTTGAACGAATGGAAAAGATGATTGAAATGGGCTTTAAAGAAGGTTTTACAATGACATTAAACTACTTAAACGAGTTATTGAACAATATTTCGAAAAAATAAAAAATATGAATACTACAAAGGTTACAGTTGAGACAACAGTTAATGCTAACACAAAAAAAGTTTGGACCTATTGGACAAATCCAGAACATATAACAAAATGGAATTTCGCCTCTGATGATTGGCATTGCCCAAGGGCTGAAAATGATTTAAAAGTTGGAGGTAAGTACTGTTCAAGAATGGAAGCTAAAGACGGAAGCATAGGTTTTGACTTTGAAGCTGTATATGATGATATAGTCGACCAAAAGAAAATTACCTACACTATGACCGATGGAAGAAAAGCAACTACGGAGTTTGAAAACAAAGGAGAGCAAACAAAAGTAACTACGACTTTTGATGCGGAAGACTCAAATCCAATAGAAATGCAAAAAGATGGCTGGCAAGCAATCATAAACAATTTCAAAAAATATGTAGAAAGAGATTAAAGCAAAAGCCAGTTGACAACATTGTATAAGCGTAGTGCGAGATTTAGCAGCGATTCTCTGTGCGCACATTGCAAAGTTTTTTAAGAACAAATAGCTCAATTTTAATAGTTCAGTCCGTATTACGCTTATACTTGACCGTTAAACGGCCTACAAATTATCCAACTGGTTGCTTTTATTGTCTTCACTAATGGTCCAAAAGAAACCTACAAAAAAGAATTGGTCTGCTGCTGGTTTTAATGCTCTTCTTGCATAATTATTGTTCATGTCTGGCACATTGGCATATTGGTAACCGTTTATGTTTTTAAACCCAAATGCATTATTTATTGAGAAGTATAATATTTTCTGTTGTGTAATTAAGTATGCCCAATTTAAACTTATACTGTTATACGGTTTTGTTTTTTGATTTAAAAAGTCTTGCGTATTTGGGTTGTTATATGGTCTACCTGAAGCAAAAGTATAACTTATTCCTACTTGGCTTCTCCAGTCGTTTATCCAATACTTTCCAACTACAGAAAGGTTATGTTTGTTTGCAAAATCAGGTTGTGCAGACATTGGGTAATTTCTGTAGTTGCGCTCTGTATCTAAAAAAGAATAGCTTACCCAATAGTCAACATTCTTGATGGTCTTGCTGTCTCGCCAAAACAGATCGAGTCCTGTAGCATATCCATATCCTGAATTATTATATTCGCTATCAAAACTTGCAAATTCTGTATCATACTTTACCAAGTTGTCATAGTCTTTATAATAGGCTTCGGCTCTAAATATTTGACCATCTCTATTCAATTGGTAGTTTAAAATATAATGTGATGTCTTTTGAGATTTTAAATCGTTTTCAAACTTTAAAATATTGCTATTTGGGTTTTGGTAAAAGTCGCCATAAGCCAATGATAACTGACTTTTTGGAGATATTTTATAAGCCATTGATAATCGTGGTGACATTGTAAAATCTTTAAAAATCTCACTGTATTCTGCTCTTAAACCTGTTTTAAAAGCTAATTTTTTAGACAAGAAAATATCAGCTTCCGTATAAGCAGAACTAATGTTATTGTTGTAACCATAACTTACAGGTTCAATTGAAGAATCTGAATAGGTTTCATCAAAATTAGTTGCAAAATATTCTGCACCAAAATTAAGCTTAAATCTATTACTAAAACGACGGCCAAATTTTAGTTTGGCATGAAAAGAGTCTTCAGTATCATTAATATCACTATCTATAACATTAACGTCATCTTTTGCATGTGTATAGCTTAATCCTCCAAAAATAGACCAAACGTCATTCAACATGCCTTTATACGAGGTATTCATATACAAATTGCTGTTATTTGTTTTAAATCTTACGCCATCTTCATAGTTAATATCTTCCTGAACGACATCGAAGTTTGTAGCATCAAAAGCTGTGTAGAATTTGAACAATCCGTTGTCAAACTTTCTTCGTAAAACAGCTTCCCCAGAAAATGTTTCAAAAGGTTTTTCCCAATCATTTCTATCAGGAAAAAGTGCCAAATAAGGCGCAAGGTTAATGTATGAAGCATTTACACTTACAGAACCTTTTTCCCACTTCTGCGTGTTTCCAAGCGTTGCACCAACAGTCATTAAACCAATATCTGTTTTTTCTTGATCTGGTTCTTCTATGGTGTTTAAGAGTAATACACTTGATAATGCTTGGCCAAATTCTGCCGAATAACCTCCAGTTGAAAAGGTTATACCATCAAACAAAAAAGGTGAGTATCTGCCTCGTGTTGGTGCATTGTTGGTTGTTGGTGAATATGGCGTGAATACACGAATTCCATCAATAAATATTTGTGTTTCTTCAGCTTCTCCTCCACGTACAAATAGTCGACCATCTTCGGCAACTGTTGATGTTCCTGGCAATGTTTGCAAAGCACCGACAAAATCTCCCAAAGCACTTGCTGTGGTAACCACGTCTAAAGGCTTCAAGGCATTTACTTTACTATTATCGCCTGCAGAAAAGGTACCTGCAGATAAGATCACTGCATCCAACGTGTTGACATCCTCTTTCAATTTTATCTCCAAATTTTGCATAAACGAAATATCTCCAGACATCATAAAGGCTTCGTAAGAGACAAAAGAAACTATTAAGGTTTGAGTTCCGGTTTCTGATGTTTTAAATGAGAATTCACCGTTTTCGTTGGTTGTACTTCCAGCATAAGTTCCCTCAAGATACACATTGGCTCCAACGATGGCAACACCTTTGGAGTTTGTTACTTTTCCGTTAATAGTACTTTGTGCGAATAAGCTAACTGAAAAAAGAAAAACTAAAATTGTAAAAAGAGGTTTCATTAAATTGGTATTTGTTCGTTTATTAATTGATGCCCCAAAATTGCAACGAAGCCTTAAAACTAAAAACTTATGATTACCGAATTGTCAAAATTTAATGACGAATTGAATATATTTGGATAAAGCCAATCCAAATGCTAACTAAAACAGAAAGAAAATTTACAGCTATCTTTATCCTAATTGTAATTTTTCATCTTTTGTTTAGCAACAGTAGCAATCCTACATTACTACATTATGTAACAAAGCCAATCATTTTATTAAGCTTAATGGCATTCTTTAATAAAACTTGTAGGCATTTGACTTCTAAAACAAAAAGACTGATGCTGCTTGCTTTGTTATTTTCTTTAATTGGAGATATACTTTTAATGTTTGTTAATCAATCCGCAGGATTTTTCATTTTCGGACTTATAGCATTTTTAATTGCACATATTATGTATATTCTTGTTTTTGAAAAAACAAGAAATAAGAGCAAAAAACCATATTTTATTATAGCAATACTAACTACTTATGCATTAATTATATTTTACTTTTTAAGTGCTGGTTTAGGAGACATGTTAATTCCAGTGATCATTTATATGAGTGTAATTTTGACCATGGCAACAATGGCTTTTTTAAGACAGGGAAGCGTTTCAAACATGAGTTACAATTTGGTATTTTTTGGTGCAATTTTGTTTTTAATTTCTGACAGTTTATTGGCACTAAACAAATTTTATTCGCCATTTTCTTTTGCAGATATAAGTATTATATTTACCTATGGTTTAGCACAGCTTTTTATTGTTTTAGGAGTAAAAAAACAGCCATAGATTTTATTTATACTGTATGTTTATTTAATTAATAATCAATTATATGTATAATAAATGTTAAACTAATAGTTTATAATAATATTTTTGATAAATAAACTGTATGTTTCTATCTATAGAATTAAAAAAAAGGCATTAAATTCTTATTAAAGAATATTATTTAGTACTATCTGTAACGTTTTAAAAACAAAGACTACTTATACTATAACTAACTTCAAAAAATTTGACTAAAGACCTTGAACATAATTTTGTGGAATTGCTCGAGAAGCATCAAAATATTGTGCACAAAGTATGCAGGTTATACACCAATAATTATGATGCTCATAATGATTTATTTCAGGAAATAACCATTCAACTTTGGAAAGCATATCCAAAGTTTCGAGGTGATGCAAAGTTTAGCACCTGGATGTATCGTGTAGGATTAAATACAGCTATTACGTTATACAGAAAGTCAAAAAGGACTATAAACACTCAAGCGTTTGATAGTGTACAATTTAAAATAAGTGCAGAAGATTATGATGATACCGAAGAACAGCAACTTAAATTGTTATATAAAGCCGTTCATCAATTGAATGATATTGAAAAAGCTCTTGTGTTTTTATATCTGGAGGACAAAAATTATAGAGAGATTAGTGAGACTCTTGGTATAAGCGAAGTAAATGCTCGAGTAAAAATGAATCGTGTAAAAACGAAATTAAAAACAATACTAAATCCGTGATCGTATGGATGAATTAGAATTATTAAAGAAGGATTGGCAGAAAAAGGATGGGGATTATCCTAAATTAAGCTACAATGATATCTATAAGATGATCTTGAAAAAATCGTCTTCTATAGTAAAATGGATATTTATAATAAGTCTTTTAGAATTTGTCTTTTGGAGTTTAATCTCCTTTCTATTGAAAGACTCTAAAAGCATGCAGCGATTTCAAGAATATGATGCTGATTATATTTTAATTCCTCTGGCTGTTTTAAGCTATGTGATTTTGGCGTATTTCTTTTATTTGTTCTTCATGAATTATAGAAAAATCTCTGTAACCGATAGCGCAAAGGTATTAATGGAAAACATTCTTAAAACAAGGCGTACTGTCAAACAGTACGTAGCATTTAACCTTATTTTTCTGGTACTATCTGTTATTGTGGTTTTATTTATTGAATTTGATAAAGATCAATTACTTATTAATCAAGCGCAGCAAGCAGCAGCCAATGGAGAAGCATTTAAATTCTATGCCACAATAATAATCACAACTTTTCTGTTGCTTGCTTTGGCAATTGGAGTTCTGTTATTATTTTACTGGTTAGTTTACGGAATACTATTAAAGCGACTTAACAAAAATTATAGGGAACTAAAAAAGTTAGACATATAGCCTACCATTCTCTCTGCTTGTTGAGTTCCTCTTCGGCAAGAAGGTCTTCTTTGGAAATGACTTTTAAAAACGAAGGGTGCTGCTCTATTGCAAATTCTATCTTTTCAACAATTTCATCAATTGATTCATTTTCGTAATCAATATTTAATGGTTCTTTTATTTCAATAGACTGTAGTATATTTTTCTTTTTAACACGAAGTCCTTTTTTATCAAAAGAGCGTCTAAAACCATCTATTACAATTGGAACAACTATTGGCTTATAACGTTTAATTATATGCGCTGTACCTTTTCTAATGGGCTTAAAAGGAGTTGTTGTGCCTTGTGGAAATGTGATTACCCAACCATCGTTTAAGGCTTTTCCAATATTAGAAATATCACTCATTTTCACTTGCCTGTTCACATCTTTACCTTCTGCTCTCCATGTACGTTCTATACTTACTGATCCAACATAAGCCAAAACTTTAGGCAAGAACCCAGATTTCATTGTTTCTTTTGCTGCAACATAATAGATGTTAAGTTTTGGATTCCATAAGTACCCAACATTCTTAATTGAATCTACTCTCCCACTCAAACTAGCATTAAAGACATGAAACATAGCCACTACATCTGCAAAATAAGTTTGATGATTAGAAATAAAAAGGACTTTGGTTTCAGGTAAATTTGGTATAATCTCGGAACCATCTATTTGTAATTCATTAAAACCTC
>DATGBV010000386.1:0-4007 GCA_035312485.1 Flavobacteriaceae bacterium
ATGCTCATAACCTGCAGCATGAGTTATTTCTACAAGTTCTTTTCTAAACGTTTTGAAATACTGTGCTAAACGTTCAGACTTTAACGGAATATTGATACCATTCTGTAACCATTTGTTTTGCGTGGCCACACCACTTGGACAACGATTGGTATGGCATATCTGCGCTTGAATACAACCAATACTCATCATGGCTTCACGTGCTACATTAATACAATCAACACCCATTGCAAAGGCCATGGCAGCTTTAGCTGGAAAACCTAGTTTTCCGCTTCCAATAAACACAATACGTTCAGATAATCCTTTAGACTGGAATAGTTTATACAAATCACTAAAGCCATAAACCCAAGGTAAAGAAACGTGGTCTGCAAAACTGGGAGGTGCTGCTCCTGTACCACCTTCGCCACCATCAACGGTTATGAAATCAGGACCTTTTCCTGTTTTTGCCATTAAATCTGCAAGTTCTTCCCATTGCTCAAGTTTTCCAATAGCAGCTTTAATACCAACTGGCAATCCTGTTTTTTCAGCAATGGTTTCAATAAAATCATGCATCTCAATAACATTTGAAAAAGCTGAATGATTTGGAGGAGATAAAACATCTTTTCCTACTTCTACACCTCTTATTCTGGCAATCTCATGCGATATTTTTGCACCAGGAAGGACACCACCTTTACCAGGTTTTGCACCTTGGGAAAGCTTTACTTCAATAGCTCGTATAAATGGATTGTTTTCAACAAGTTCAACTAATTTTTCCATTGAAAAGTTTCCGTTGTTATCTCTAACACCAAAATAACCCGTTCCAAAATGAAAAATAACATCGCCGCCATGTCTGTGATAAGGAGATAGACCTCCTTCACCAGTATTATGGTAAGCTCCAGCAATTTTAACCCCTTTGTTTAATGATTCTATAGCTTTTGCTGAAAGTGAACCAAAACTCATAGCAGACACGTTAATTACAGAAGCTGGTCTATAAGGTTTCTCACGTTTATTGTATAATCCTATAACTTTTGCACATGGTAGAAATGTTTTGTCTATAACATTTGGATGGTTTTCATCAATCTTAAAGGGTATCATTGCATTATTGACAAAAATATGATGATGTTCATAAATGTCTCTATCTGTACCAAATCCTTCATAATTATTTTCACGTTTGGCTGACGCGTAAATCCATCCGCGTTCTATACGATTAAAAGGCAGCTCTTCTCTATTATTTGCAACTAGATATTGTCTTAATTCAGGACCAATTTTTTCCAGAAGATACCTTAAATGTCCAATAATTGGAAAGTTATGGCTTAAAGTATGCTTTCGCTGAATGAATATATCTCTAATTGCAATTAAGACTAAAATGATTAAAATCCATTGCCACCAGTTGATATGGCTTAAAAAATCTAGCATTTGTTTGACTTAATTGTTTAAATAATCAAATGTTATTTGTGTAAAAGCTTTTACACCAAGTAATAATCCACTTTCATCTATAAAGAAATCAGGCGTATGATGAGGAAAAGCTTCGGTTGTGCCTTTTGTCATTCCTCCCAAAAAGAAATAAAATCCTGGAACTATTTCTTGAAAATATGAAAAATCCTCACCACCAGTTATGGCCTTTCTTAAAATAACATTTTCTGTACCCGCAATTTTTTGTAATGAAGGTAACATTTGAGACACCAAATCAGGGTCGTTATAAGTGACCACTGTGTTTTCTTGGAATTCTATTGTGGCTTCACCACCATAAGCTTTAGCTATGGTTTCAGTCATTTCTGTCATACGTTTAATGATAAGGGTTCTCATATCAGAATCTAATGTTCTTACTGTACCAATCATTTCTGCACTTTCAGGAATGATATTAAATCGAACACCACTGGTGATTTTACCAACGGTTATAACTGCTGGTTCAACCAATAAATTTGATTCTCGACTGATAATACTTTGATAACCATCAATAATTTTTGCCGAAATGTAAATTGGATCTACTCCATCCCAAGGTCGTGACCCATGGGTTTGTTTTCCTTTTACATTGACTACAAAACGCTCTACACTTGCCATAAAACCTCCAGGCTTGTATGTAATTTCTCCAACTGGAGAATTAGATCTGATATGCAATCCAAATATAGCATCTACTTTTGGGTTTTCTAAAACACCTTCTTTGATCATTAATGGAGCGCCTCCTTCTTCACCAGGAGGAGGACCTTCTTCTGCAGGTTGAAAAATGAATTTTACTGTTCCGTGTATTTTATCTTTATTTTTGGATAGGATTTCTGCTACACCCATTAAAATTGCAATATGAGTATCATGACCACAGGCATGCATAACACCAGTTTTCTCTCCCAAAAACTCTGATGTAACAACAGATTTAAATGGCAAACTATTTCTTTCTGTTACTGGTAATGCATCAATGTCTGCACGTAAAGCAATAACCTTTCCAGGATGATCACCTTTTAATAAACCTACAACACCAGTTATGGCAACGCCTGTTTGAATTTCGATATCTAAAGAACGTAAATGTTCAGCTATCTTTTCAGCTGTTTTAAACTCATGATTTGACAGTTCTGGGTGCTCATGAAAATAACGTCGCCATTCTATGACTTTAGTTTCAATGTCCGCAAATTGTTGTTCTAAATCTGGTTGTGGGTAAGTGTTCGAGATTCCGAAGAAAATAAAACAAAATATAAAATATTTCATAAACTGTTTTTTGATTTTGTCAGTTTAAAGATATTTAAAAATTAGTAAACCAATGAAAGTTCTTGATTGTTTATAATTATTCATTATTCTTTTTAATAAAACGCACAACATTGGTTATTTTCACAGCTTAAATAAGATGCAGTTTGGAAACGTTTTTAAAACAGTTAAATGAAGCACAATTAGCACCAACTTTACAAAAAGATGGTCCTATGATTGTTATTGCTGGTGCAGGTTCTGGTAAGACAAGAGTACTTACTTATAGGATAGCTTATTTGATGCATCAGGGAGTTGACCCGTTTAATATATTGGCGCTTACCTTTACCAATAAGGCTGCTCACGAAATGAAAAGTAGAATAGCAACTATTGTTGGAGAGAGCGAGGCAAAAAATTTATGGATGGGAACTTTTCATTCTGTATTTGCAAGAATACTTCGTTATGAGGCAGATAGGTTAGGCTACCCAAGTAATTTCACTATTTATGATACTCAAGACTCACAGCGTTTAATTTCTTCCATTATAAAGGAAATGAAATTGGATAAGGATGTATATAAGTACAAGCAAATCTATTCTAGAATTTCATCTTATAAAAATAGCTTGATAACTGTAAAAGCCTATTTTCAGAATCCAGAATTGATTGAGGCAGATACGATGGCCAGACGACCTCGTTTGGGTGATATTTATAAAGAATATGTAGACAGATGCTTTAAAGCTGGAGCTATGGATTTTGATGACTTGTTATTGAAAACCAATGAACTACTTACTAGATTTCCTGATGTATTGGCAAAATATCAAGATAGATTTCGCTACATTTTGGTAGATGAGTACCAAGACACCAACCATTCGCAGTATTTGATAGTTAGAGCATTGTCTGATCGTTTTCAAAACATTTGTGTAGTAGGTGACGATGCACAGAGCATTTATGCATTTAGAGGTGCGAATATTAATAATATATTAAATTTTCAACGTGATTATGATGATGTAAAAGTGTTTAGACTAGAACAGAATTATCGTTCTACCAAAAATATCGTGAATGCAGCAAATTCTATTATTGATAAAAACCAAACAAAATTGGATAAAGTAGTTTGGACCGCTAATGAAGAAGGTCAAAAAATAAAGGTTAATAGATTAATGACTGATGGCGATGAAGGTCGTTTTGTTGCTAGTTCAATTTTTGAGAACAAGATGCAGAACCAACTTCACAATAAAGATTTTGCTGTACTTTACAGGACCAATGCACAATCCAGAGCTATTGAAGATGCCTTGCGTAAGCGGGATATTCCATATAGAATTTTTGGTGGCTTATCGTTTTACCAACGTAAGGAAATAAAAGATGTT
>DATGBV010000387.1:0-10592 GCA_035312485.1 Flavobacteriaceae bacterium
ACAAAGGGGTTATCATTTGGGATTGCATAGTTTTTACCAGGATCTGTATTATCTACATCTATTCTTAATATTTTTCCTAAAAATGTTGTTAAATCTTGAGCATTATCTTGTGGGTCTCCACCAGAGCCACCATCTCCAGTAGAAATGTACAGATAACCATCGGCACCAAAAGCCATATCACCACCATTATGATTTGAAAAAGGTTGTGATATGGTTAGCAATATGAGTTCTGAAGTAGGATCTGCAGTATTTACAGTACTCCTTGAAAACCTAGAAATTACAGTGTTTTCACTATTATCAATATAGTTTACATAAAAATAACCATTTGAAACATAATCTGGATGAAACGCTATACCTAGAAGACCTTGCTCACCACCATTATTTGTGACTCGTGTATTAATATCTAAAAAAGGTGAAGGATTTAAACTTCCGTTAGTATTTAAAATTTCAATATATCCAGCTCGTTCAGCAATAAATAACCTATCGTCTCCAGCATGTTTAATATTTACTGGACTATTTAATCCTGTTGATAATAATTCTAGTTGAATATCTTGAGCACCTATAATATAAGAAGAACACAATAAAATTAAGGCAACATATTTCATTTTATAAAATTCAGGGAATTTACCTTACAAATTACAAAAAAGGATATTATAAATTATTATTTTCAGTCAACCTTTTTGCTATACTTTCACAAGCCTCGTCCAACATCTTAAAAACGCTTTCAAAACCAGATTCACCACCATAATAAGGATCTTGAACACTATAATTTTGATTTGGATAAATTTCGTTTAAAATATATTGAACTTTATTGATATCGGTTTTATTTCTGGCGAGTTTTATAACATTTTGATAATTAGACTCATCCATTACAAAAATATAATCAAAGTTGTTAAAATCAGATGATTTAAATTGTCGACCTTTTAAATTTGAAATATCTATACCATACTTTTTTGCTACTTCAACAGATCTTTTATCAGGTGGATTACCAATATGATAATCGGCAGTTCCAGCCGAATCAACAAAAAAAGAATCTTCAGGAAGTTTAGATTTTAAGATACCTTCAGCCAATGGTGACCGACAAATATTGCCAAGACAAACCATAAGAATTTTAACCATTTTGATAGAATTTAAACCGAAAGTTTTTTGTTTAAATCTTCAACATACTTTCTAAACTGTTTATCTGTAGATGATAAATTATCAACAGTTTTACAAGCATGGAGTACAGTAGCGTGGTCACGTTTACCAATTTGAGAACCAATACTAGCTAATGAGGCTTTGGTATATTTTTTTGCAAAAAACATGGCCAATTGTCTTGCTTGAACAATATGCCGTTTTCTTGTTTTAGATTGTAATGTGTCAACATCCATTTGAAAATAATCTGAAACCACTTTTTGAATATAGTCTATAGAAACTTCTCGTTTGGTGTTCTTCACAAATTTTTCAACGACTTGCTTGGCCAAGTCTATAGTAATTTCCTTTTTATTAAATGATGATTGCGCAATTAAAGAAATGATTGCGCCTTCAAGCTCTCTAACATTGGTTTTAATGTTTTTTGCGACATATTCAATAATTTCATCTGGCATTTCAACACCATCACGATATAATTTGTTTTTTAAAATAGACACTCTGGTTTCAAAATCGGGGCTTTGTAATTCAGCAGAAAGTCCCCATTTAAACCTAGAGAGCAGACGTTGCTCAATATCTTGCATATCTACAGGAGCTTTATCGCTGGTTAAGATAACTTGCTTGCCATTTTGATGCAAATGATTGAAAATATGGAAGAAGACATCTTGGGTACCTGATTTTCCAGAAAAGAACTGCACATCATCAATAATCAGAACATCAATAATCTGATAAAAATGAATAAAATCATTTCTATTATTCTTTTTTACAGACTCTATGTATTGTTGCGTGAATTTTTCAGCGGAAATATATAAAACCGTTTTGTCAGGATATTTGTCTTTAATTTGAACACCAATAGCATGAGCTAAATGGGTTTTGCCTAAACCTACACCACCAAAAACCAACAACGGATTAAAAGAAGTTCCGCCTGGTTTTGCAGAAACTGCTAAACCAGCACTTCTAGCCAATCTGTTGGAATCTCCTTCTAAAAAGTTTTCGAAATTATAATTAGGATTAAGTTGTGACTCTATTTTTACATTTCTAATACCTGGAATAACAAATGGATTCCGTAATTCGGGACTTTTATTGTTTAGAGGAACATCAATATCTTGAGATTTTACATTTGTTCTGTTAGAACTCGGGATTTTTTCTGTAAAGGGTTGTTTGTTGCCATAGGTGTTTTCCATTTTAATGATGTACACTAGTTTGGCATTTTCTCCTAGTTCTTTTGTTAATGCAACTTTTAGAATTTTTACATAATGCTCTTCAAGCCATTCATAAAAGAATTTGCTTGGCACCTGAATACTTAATGCATTTTCAGAAAATTTAACTGCAATGATTGGTTCAAACCATGTTTTATAAGCTTGCGGTTGGATATTATCTTTTATAAATTCAAGACAATTATTCCATACCGTTTGCGCAGTTACACTCATTATTAATTATTATGATTTATTAGTTAGTTTACTAAAAAGAGAAGCGGATTCTCTGTTGATTTTATAGCATCACAAATATGTGAACAAAATTCTAAAAAAAAAAATCATTTGCTATTGAATTTCTAGAATTTTTTTTGCATGTTTAAAACTATTCTACAAACTACAAAAAAATATCCAAACACTTTTATGAAAATCGATGAAATACAAATAAGAGTGAGATATGGTGAAACCGATCAAATGGGAATAGTACACCATTCCAATTATGCACTATATCTGGAAATGGCAAGAATTGAATGGTTGCGAAAGCTTGGAGTTTCATACAAAAAAATGGAAGAAGACGGGTTTATATTGCCAGTAGTTTCTTTGGCTTTAAATTTCAAAAAATCAGCTTATTATGATGATGTAATTAAGGTAAAAACTCAACTCAAAAAACCACCTACTGCAACCATAGAATTTGAATATGAAATTACAAACGAACAAGGTGAAATTATTACAACTGCAAATACAGTTTTAGCTTTTCTTGATACAAAATCTAAACGACCAATTAGAGCTCCAAAATTTATTTTAGATTGTTTGCAGGATTGAATTAAACTTTTACAATTTCAACTTTAAAAAGATTCTTAAAGATTTCAAAAACTTTTTCAGCTTCGCTTTTTCTAACTGAAACAATAATTTGGCAATCTAATTCTAGTTTTTGGCTAACAATATTAAGGTTTTGCTCTTTTATTGTCCTCATAACTGTATTGATTGTTTCATATTCAAATGAAATTGAATACTGAATATCTATAGTTTTTTCTATAATTTTTGAGGCTTCTAATGCCATTTGGGCTGCTGTTCTGTAAGCATTTATTAAACCACTCACACCTAGCTTTATACCACCAAAATACCTGACCACAACAACTAATACATTAGTAATTTCAAAAGATTGTATTTGACCATAAATTGGCATTCCAGCAGAATTACTAGGTTCTCCATCATCATTAACTCTGTAAATTATAGTTTCAGTTCCTATTTGATAAGCATAACACCAATGCCTAGCTTTGTGGTGGTTGTTCTTTATTGTAGATAGAATTTCTTTTACTTCATCTTCAGAAGTGACAGGGAAAGCATAACCAAAAAACTTACTGTTTTTATCTTTGAACAAAACTTCTTCCGACGGTTTTTTAATGGTTTTGAATATGTCTTTTTCAATCAATGCTCTAATTATTAGAATAGATTTTTAGAACGTCATCTGCAATTTGTTGTTCAGAAATAAGATTTCCAGAAAATTGAGGTGTCTTAATACCTTTTTTAAATATATTATTTCCAATAAAAATTCTGGCTTCATCCCAAAGTCCAGCATTAATGAATAATTGTAATGTTTTAGCTCCACCTTCTATAATTACTGAATTGATGTTTGCTTGATATAATTTTTTACAAATATCTTCTGCTTTAGTTTCTTTAATTAAAAGTGTTTGAGCGTCATTATTAAAAATGTTATACGCTTTATGAAGTGTTTCATTTTTATCAAGTACAACTCTTATAGGATTTTGACCTTTCCAGTTCCTTGCAGTAAGACTTGGATTATCCTCTAAAACTGTATTTTTACCAACCAATATGGCTTGTTCTTCTGTTCGCCATTTATGAGTTAGTTGCCTTGAATATTCATTGGTTATCCAAACCGGTTTTTGTTCATCTCTTGTTTTTGGAGCAATAAAACCATCTTGTGTTTGTGCCCATTTTAAAATAATAAACGGACGTTTTTTATCATGAAATGTAAAAAAGCGTTTATGATGGTCTTTACATTGGTCTTCTAAAACGCCGACCATCACTTGACATCCAGAATTTTTCAGTTTTTCAATGCCTTTTCCTGCTACTTTACTGTGAATGTCTTTTGTGCCAATAACGACTTTAGGAATTTGATGTTTAATAATTAAATCACTACAAGGTGGTGTTTTACCAAAATGACTACATGGCTCCAGAGTAACATAAAGTGTCGCGCTCTTTAATAACGATTTATCTTTAACAGATACAATGGCATTAACTTCGGCATGATTATCTCCATAAGCACTGGTAAAACCTTCACCAATTATAGTATCATTGAGAACAATTACACATCCTACCATTGGATTTGGTCTGGTTGAACCTAGTCCATTTTTAGCAATTTCAATACAACGATTTATATATTTTTCATGTATATTCACAGAGACAAAACTACATAATTTTTCAGTGTGGATAATTATATTATTAGACCAATACAACAACAAGATAATCAGGAAATTGAAAACATTATAAGAGCTATTTTTCCTGAATTTGACCTAGCCATGGTTGGTACTGCTTATGAAGATAGTGAAACGCCACAAATGTTTGAATCTTACCAGAGAAGCAATGAAGTGTATTTAATTTTGGAAATTAATGGAAAAGTAGCAGGAGGTGCAGGAATAAAACATTTAAAAGATTTTGATGATGACGTATGTGAACTTCAAAAAATGTATTTTTCGCCTGAAGTGAGAGGACAAGGCTTTGGTAAAATTATGATTCAACATTGTTTAGAACAAGCCAAAGCATTAGGTTATAAACAATGTTATTTAGAGTCTGCCTCACAACTTAAAGCAGCAATCCATTTATATAATAAATTTGGTTTTAAAAATTTAGATGCACCAATGGGAAACACAGGTCATTATTCTTGTGGTGTTTGGATGATTAAAGATTTATGATTTTAAAAGACATTCGGCATAGTTTTCACAACCAATTGGACGATATTTATGGAACTAATGAGGTTGATAGTTTTTTCTATTTACTAACAGAGCATTACTTGTCTTTAAGCAGATTATCTTTTGCTTTAAAACCAGAACTCATATTAAATGAAAATGAATTCCAACATTTTAGTGAAGCATTAAAAAGATTAAAACAACAGGAGCCAATACAATATATAATTGGTGAAACAGAATTTTTCGGATTGAAGTTTAAAGTTAATGCGCATACCTTAATTCCACGTCCAGAAACCGAAGAATTGGTTCAATTTATAATTGATGAATATCAAACACTAAATAACCGGCAACTAAATATTCTTGATATAGGAACTGGAACAGGCTGCATAGCTATATCGTTAGCAAAACAATTAAAAAATGCAAAAGTATATGCTATTGATATTTCTAAAGAAGCTTTAAAAATCGCCAAAGAAAATGCAAAGTTAAATAATGTACATATTGAATTTATTGAAGCAAACATTTTATCAATTTGTCATTCTGAACGGACATTGAGCTTGTCGAAATGTGATGCGGAATCCACTTTCGATATCATTGTATCCAATCCACCTTATGTAGGATTTTCAGAAAAACAGGATATGAAACCCAATGTTTTAAAGTACGAGCCAGAATTGGCATTATATGTTTTTGATGAAAACCCTTTACAGTTTTATAAAGCTATAGCAGAATTTGCTGTTAATAATTTGAACAATGGAGGCAGGCTTTTTTTTGAAATTAATCAATATCTTGGAAACGAAACAAAACAGCTTCTATCACAATATGGTTTTAGTAATATTGAACTAAAGAAAGATATGTTTGGTAATGATAGAATGGTAAAAGGAGAATTGATTTGAGAATTATGAATGAAAATTAATAATTTTTTGAAAAAACTGTCATTCCGCACTTGATGCGGAATCCACTATAATAAAAAATAGATTCCTGTTAAGGTAGGAATGATAAAATAAATGAAAATAAAAGAGCAAATAGAACAACTCCGCGAAGAACTTCGTCAGCATAATTACAATTATTATGTTCTGGATAATGCAGCCATTAGCGATTACGAATTTGATCTTAAACTAAAACAACTTCAGGAGTTAGAGGCAAAGCATCCGGAATTTTTTGATGCAAATTCACCAACGCAGCGTGTAGGAGGACAAATAACCAAAAATTTTGAAACTGTTGTTCATGAAAACAGGATGTATTCTCTGGATAATTCATACTCCAAAGAAGATCTAGAAGATTGGGAAAAGCGCATTCGGAAAATGGTAGACGGTAAAATAGAGTATACTTGCGAGCTTAAATATGATGGCGCTTCAATGAATTTAACCTATGTGAATGGAAAATTATTAAGAGCCGTTACAAGAGGTGATGGTTTTCAAGGTGATGACGTGACAAACAATGTAAGAACCATAAAATCCGTACCATTACAATTAAAAGGAGACTATCCTAATAAGTTCGAAATACGAGGAGAAATTATTTTACCTATTGATGGTTTCAATAAAATGAACGAAGAACGGATTGAAATAGGAGAGGAGCCTTACAGAAATCCAAGAAATACAGCATCAGGAAGTTTAAAACTTCAAGACAGCACAGAAGTTGCAAAACGACCCTTGGAATGCCTTTTATACAGTTTAAAAGGGAATAATCTAGATGTTAGTACACAATTTGAAAGTTTGCAGAAAGCTAGAGAATGGGGTTTTAAAGTTCCAAATGAGGCAAAACTGGCTGAATCTATTGATGAGGTTTTAGAATATATCAATTACTGGAATGAACATAGGCACAACCTGCCTTACGAGATTGATGGCGTAGTCATTAAAGTTAATAGCTTATATCAGCAAGAAGAATTGGGTTATACAGCAAAAGCGCCACGTTGGGCAATGGCTTATAAGTTTAAAGCCGAACAGGTTTCAACACGATTAAACAGTATAACATATCAAGTTGGAAGAACTGGAGCAATTACACCAGTAGCTAACCTTGAACCTGTAGAGTTAGGAGGTACAACTGTAAAAAGAGCTTCATTGCATAACGCAGACCAAATAGAAAAACTTGATGTAAGAGTAGGAGATGAGGTTTTTGTAGAAAAAGGAGGAGAAATTATTCCAAAGATTATTGCTGTAGATTTAACCAAAAGACCACAAGATTCACTACCCACTGTTTATATTACACATTGTCCGGAGTGTGATACAGAATTAGTTAGAACAGAAGGCGAGGCACAACATTATTGCCCAAACTATAATGGTTGTAAACCACAGATTATAGGTAGAATTCAGCATTATATTTCCAGAAAAGCAATGGATATTGAAGGTTTGGGTGGTGAGACTGTTGCGCTTTTGGTCAATGAAGGTTTAATAAACAATTATTCTGATTTGTATGAATTAACCAAAGAGCAAGTAATCCCTTTGGAGAGAATGGCTGAGAAAAGTGCTGAAAACCTTATTAAGGGTATAGAAGTTTCAAAACAAATTCCTTTTGAGCGTGTTTTATATGCATTAGGTATAAGGTATGTAGGAGAAACTGTTGCCAAAAAATTAGCCAAACATTACAAAAATATTGAAGCTATAGCAGAAGCTACGCATGAAGATCTGATAAATGTTGATGAAATAGGCAGTAAAATTGCTGAAAGTGTTATTGAGTTTTTTGCTTCAGAACAAAATAGGTTTATAGTAAATAGGTTAAAGACTTTCGGTGTGCAATTATCAATTTCTGCAGAGAAATTGGCCAATCAAACTGAAATTTTAAAAGATTTAACCTTTGTGGTTTCTGGAGTTTTTGAAACGGTTACCAGGGACGAGCTTAAAAAACTTATTGAAGATAATGGAGGCAAGGTGTCTTCTTCAATATCCTCTAAAACAAGTTATATAGTGGCAGGTGATAAAATGGGACCAAGTAAAAAGCAAAAGGCTGAACAACTAAATATCACTCTACTTTCCGAAGCTGAATTCTTACAAAAAATTAAATAATTTATACTTTTTATCGATAAAATGTATTTTTTTATCGTTTAATTGCAAAATTTTATTTATGTTTGCCGTGTACTGTTGAATTAAATTATGAGCAAGACAAAATTTTTAGTAGGATTACTTATTGTATTGTGTATACTGTTTGTTATTTTTCAATTCAATGAAAACGAATTGCTTTCATGCATTTCAAGATCATTGATAATTCCAGTATTTACATTGCTTTATTTTCAAAATGTGAAACGTAAGTCTTTTTACTTTTCAATGTTTCTGATTTTGTATTCCGTTTCAGAATTAACATCTTTAATTAGTGATTATATACCATACCAACTGGATTATTTTATGGGTAATGGGCTTTATATTGCTGCATACGTGTTCTTGGTCCTTGAAGTTTTGAAGTCACTAAATTTCAACTATATCTTGAATAATTATTCAATCCATTTAATAGTGTTAGGAGCTTTAAATATTTATATCATTTATGTTTTGCTTAAAATTGTTTATCCCTTTGTAAGTTTTTCATTTGAATTTGGAGTAGAACTACTGTATAATATTGTAATGCTATTATTATTATCTGTTTCATTACTGAACTATTTTTACAGGGATGATAAAAAATCGTTACTTATGTTTGTTGGTTCGTTATGCCTTGTATTTTCTGAAGTAATTCTTGTTGCTTATTTATATATTTCGGAAAAGAATCTATTGATTTTCTCTTCTTCAATATTATCTATCTTGGCATTTTATTTCTTCTATTCACAAGCGTCTCTTAAAAATGGAAGAGTTAAGTCTTTAGCTAATCTTTAAGTTTAGCACCAATTATTGGAATATTTTTTCTATATAAGTACAAAATAATAAATGAAAGGATAAACGTGACCACTGCTGTTATAAAAAGTACGCCTTTGTCATTATTTACTTCTATTCCTAATAGAGTAAGGTGCATAAAAATAGCACCGCCTATTAACCCAAGTGTGAGCAATGCACCAGCCCAAACGGTTTTTGGTATTAAAAGTAAAATACCTGCAACAAGCTCTAAAATACCTATGCCAATTCTGCCTGTTGGTTCTAAACCTACAGTTTCAAAAATATAAACACTATCTGGATGAGCAGTAAATTTAAAGCGTAAGGTTTGAATTAAGATAAGGGCAACAACAATTCTTAAAATAAATGGAATATGCTTCATAATAGTTTTTTCTGCTTATTTTGACGTGCCTTTTTTTTAATACTTACGTGGAAAACAGAATTTTATTAAACAATAATTGAAGTTCCATCGGAAGTTTTGTTTTTATTTGTGTCAAAATAGAAATCTATTTTACCAAGATTAATTCCGTAACAACCTACCTGATTAACTAGCATATTTTTACCTTCAATATTTTTTACTACAGTTGGTTTTGGCAAAAATGTATGCGTATGGCCACCAATTATCAAATCAATATTTTTGGTTTTCTTGGCCAACATTAAATCGCTTATTTTGGATGATTCATCTCCATAATAATAACCTATATGTGATAAGCATATTATAAGATCACATTGTTTTTCTTCTTTAAGTATTCTAGTCATTTCTTGAGTTGTTTCAACAGGATCAAGATATTTGGTTTCTTTAAAAAGTCTTTCAAGAACAAGACCATCTAGTTCTATACCCAAACCAAAAACACCTACTTTGACACCTTGTAAATTGAAAACTTTATATGGCTTAACATGGGAATCCATAATGGTATTTGTGAAATCATAATTTGATGATATAAATTCGAATTTAGCATGTGGTAATTGGGCAAACAAACCATCTATTCCGTTATCAAAATCATGATTTCCAATTGTTGCTGCATCATAGTTTAGCATACTCATTAACTTAAATTCCAATTCGCCACCATAATAATTAAAATATGGAGTGCCCTGAAAAATATCTCCTGCATCAAGAAGTAACGTGTTCGGATTCTCTTTTCTTATAGCTTCTATTAAACTAGCCCTTCTGGCAACACCACCTTTATTAGCGTTTCTGCCATCTTCTGGACCAAATGGATCAATATGACTATGCACATCATTGGTATGAAGAATTGTTATTTTTTTTGTTTTTTCTATTGCAGAAAATGATGAAAGACTTATTGCACCTAAACCAATAGCTGATGTTGCAACAGTTGTTTGTTGAATAAAATCTCTTCGTTTCATAAGTTTATTTTATTTGAATGAATCTATCATCTATAACAGGCTTAATTGTATCTGTTTTTTTAAAATAGTCAATTAGTGCATTTCTTATTTTATAATTAAGATCGTACAAACTATCATTGGGTTTAAAGAAAGTCATATTATCACCACCACTGTATAAATAATCGTTAGTTGCTACATAGTATGTTTTGGTAGTA
>DATGBV010000388.1:0-2273 GCA_035312485.1 Flavobacteriaceae bacterium
ACTTACAGAATTACCAAATGATGGTTTACAAACACATGAAGAAAATAGCTATTCAGATTTTGACCAAGAAGGATTAATATCTAAAATGTTATCTCAAGAAGGTCCTGCATTGGCAGTAGGCGATGTTAATAATGATGGTAACGAAGATTTTTTCATTGGAGGAGCCAAAGACCAGCAAGGGGTTTTATATATTAATTCTGGTAACGGAAAAATAAATGAATCAAAACAGAACGTCTTTTTAAACGATGCTAGTATAGAAGATACTGCGGCTTCATTTTTTGATGCAGATTCAGATGGTGATTTAGACCTTATGGTTGGCTCTGGTGGTAATGAAGTAGGAGAAGAAAGTAATTACAAGTCGAGGTTGTATTTAAATAATGGTAAAGGAGAATTTAGTTTATCTACCAATTATTTACCATCAACCAATAAGAATATATCTACAATATCACCTTACGATTTTGACAATGATGGAGATGTTGATGTTTTTGTAGGATCAAGAAGCGTTGTAGGTACCTATGGCGTAAACCCAAATCATTTATTTCTTGAAAATAATGGCGATGGTACATTTTCTGATGCTACAGAAAGGCTGGCTTACGATTTAAAGGACGCTGGTATGGTAACAAATGCTACTTGGGCAGATATTGATAATGATGGCAAAAAGGATCTTATTACTGTTTCTGAATGGGATACACCAAAAATATTTAGAAACACAGGAAGACGGTTAGCAAAAATGGCATCTTCGTTAGATGAATTGAATGGAATGTGGAACGTTTTAGAAACAGCAGATTTAGATAATGATGGCGATTTAGATATAGTTTTTGGTAATCAAGGCAGTAACACCATTTACCAAACGTCACAAGAACACCCAATGAGAATGTGGATAAATGATTTTGATAATAATGGCACTATTGAACAAATTGTTACCAGAGATTTTGATGGTAAAGATTTTCCTGTGCACATGAAAAAAGAATTGACTGCACAAATGGTAAAGCTGAAAAAAGAAAATTTAAAAGCTTCAGATTATGCTAAACGAACAATTAACGAATTGATTCCTGAAGATTTGCTAGAGAATTCCATAAAGAAAAAAAGTGCAATTACAGAAACTGTTGTTGCTATAAATCAAGGGAATGGTCAATTCACGATAAGAAAATTACCTAACAGAGTTCAATTGTCTTGTGTTTGTGGAATAACATGTACAGATGTTAATAAAGATGGAAACATAGATATTGTAATGGGCGGCAATAACTTTGAGTTTAAGCCTCAATATTCACGTTTAGATGCTAATCTTGGAAATGTATTAATCAATAACGGCAATTTTGACTTTACTTGGCAGGATTATAACACCAGCGGTTTTGCAATTAAAGATGAAGTGAAACATTTAAAACAATTTAAGGATAAGGATGGTAAAACTTATATTATTGCAGCCATTAATGATAACAAGCCAAAGATATTTTCAATAAATGAATAATTTAAAAACTGTCATATTATTAGGAGTTTTAATTATTGGTTGCAGTTCAAAGGATGATTTATTATTTAAAAACCCTTCATCTGAAAAAACAGGGCTTAATTTTACCAATTCAATTACTGAAACCAACGATTTGAATATACTTGACTATCTATATTATTACAATGGAGGAGGTGTTGCCATTGGCGATATCAACAATGATAATTTGCCAGATATTTTTCTTTCTGGAAACCAAGTTAAAAACAAGTTATTTTTAAACAAAGGCAATTTAAAATTTGAGGATATTTCTGAAAAAGCACAGATTCAAGGAAATAGTTCTTGGAACACTGGAGCTGTTATGGGAGATATAAATGGAGATGGTCTCCTTGATATTTATGTTTGTGCAGTAGTTGGATTAAATGGTTTTTATGGTTATAATGAGTTATACATCAACAATGGTAATGAAACCTTTACAGAAAGTGCTGCTGATTATAATTTAGATTTTGAATCGTATAGCTCTTCAGCAGCTTTTTTAGATTTTGATTTGGATGGCGACCTCGATATATATCTTTTAAATCATGCCATACACACACCAGAATCTTTTGGCAATGTTAAATTAAGATATAAACGCAATTATCAAACAGGAGATAAATTATTAAGAAATGACAATGGTGAGTTCACAGATGTAAGTGAAGAGGCTGGTATTTATGGTGGTGTTAACGGTTATGGTTTGGGTATAGCTATTTCAGATTTCAACCAAGATGGTTATCCGGATATTTTTGTAGGTAATGATTTTCATGAAGATGATTACTACTACATAAATAATGGA
>DATGBV010000389.1:0-2407 GCA_035312485.1 Flavobacteriaceae bacterium
ACTTAATGTAGAAGGCGATAAGACATTATTGCGTTGTTTGCCATAACCATAAGGTAAAAAGTTTTTAAAACTCCTTCCATCTATTGGGTCTGTGTATGTATTTCCTTTTAAAAAGAATGCTAAAACTGGACGGGCCACATAACTTAACCTAATTAGTATTGGTCTTGGTAGAAGATTGAGAATTATTTTGAAGAGTTTTTTCAAGATAGATTATTTATAATCTTCTCTCACAGGGCAGAAAATGTCTGTTACCTTGCAATGGGTTAAAGCACGCGCACTATGCACTATATTGGAAGGAATCAATGTGATTGCTCCAGGTTCTAAAATTTGGGTTACGCCATCTATGGTCATTTCCAGTTTGCCTTCAGTAACTTGTGTTGTTTGCTCGTGGAAATGAGAATGCGCAGGTAAAATGGCTCCTTTTTCAATGTCAACAAAACCAATAGTAATAGAACCTGTATGAAAGTAGCGTCCTGTAATGCCTTCTATAAGTACTCGTTTTTTAATTTCTGAAATGACTTTTTTCATAACTTATAAAACTAGTTCATGCTGTCTAAATTCTTTTTCTTCATCGCTTTCAATCCCTAAAGCTTCATAAACGTAAGCAAAAGTAGAAAGCAGTTCAGGCTTACCATTAACCATTGCTACATCATGTTCAAAATGTGCACTTGGTTTATTGTCTAATGTTGTGATGGTCCAACCATCTCTATGTTGTTTAATACGATGTGTTCCCATATTAATCATGGGTTCTATGGCTACAACCTGACCTTCAACAAACTTTTTACCTCGGCCTCGTTTTCCATAATTCGGCATTTCTGGGTCTTCATGCATTTTTTTGCCTAAACCGTGACCAACAAGCTCTCTTACCACACCATAACCATGTGCTTCACAATATTGCTGAATGGCATAACCAACATCACCAACACGATTACCTATTTTAAATTGCCTTATACCTACATAAAGTGATTCTTTGGTGACCTGAAGCAGTTTTTCAGTTTCAGTATCAATTTCTCCAACAGCAAAAGTATAGGCATGGTCTCCGTAAAAACCATTCTTTTTTGCACCGCAATCAATAGAAATAATATCACCTTCTTTTAAAGGTTCTTTATTTGGAATGCCATGGACTACTTGCGAATTCGGACTCATACAAAGTGTATTAGGGAAGTTATATAAACCCAAAAAACCAGGGACAGCACCTTGAGAACGAATAAATTCTTCAGCAATTTTGTCCAATTGTAATGTAGTAACGCCAGGTTTCACCTCTTTAGCTATAATTCCTAAAGTTTTAGAAACTATTAAAGAGCTCTCTCTCATTAACTCAATTTCTTCCGATGTTTTTATTACAATCATGGTATAAAAATATGTGCAAAGATATTAAAAATTAGTATGATATTTTTTAAGGATAATTATTGGAGTTCGCTTTCAGAAATAAGACAGTAAAGCTATATGAACTATTATTTATGGTAAAACAAAATGACCAATTCTAATTGCTTAAAAAATGAACTGTTTGTATCTTAACCTATCTAAAAAAGGAAAAGAATCCTTTTTTCTTTTTAATATTTTTTAAGCTATATTTTGGATTGGTAAGCATTTGGTATACTTCTCCCCAACCAATGAATCCACCAATGTTTCTATCATCTATAAATAGGTCTGCGTGAATTTTTCTGCTTTTTGTATAGTTGAATTTTTCTTCTGGAAAGCTTTTATTTACAGCGTAAAATTCTAGACCATTTTTTTTACAAAACTCTATAGCTTCTTCAAGGCGTATATCGCTTCTGTAAGTCCATAAGATAAGGCGATGTCCATCTTTTTGTAATCGTTTCAAGGTTTCAAAAGCAAATAATTTAGGTTTACCTATATCAGGATATGCATCTTCTACAATGGTTCCATCAAAATCTACAGCGATAATAAGATTGTCAGAAAAATTCATTTGGTAATTATGGTTAAATGTAAAAATACAATTTTTCTAAAAAGGAAATTAAACTAAAGAATGCTGCGTCATAACTTTGGGCTGCTCAATGCCCATTAATTTCAAAATTGTTGGGGCTAAATCTCCTAAAATTCCGTCTTTAATATGTTTTAATTCAGAATCTATTAAAATAATTGGGACTGGGTTTGTAGTATGCGAAGTATGAGGAGAACCATCAGGATTTACCATAGTTTCACAATTTCCGTGGTCTGCAATCAATAAAGTAGTATAGTTATTTTCCAAAGCAGTAGTTACAACATCCTTGACACAAGCATCAACAGCTTCACAAGCTTTTATAGCTGCTTCCATCACTCCTGTATGACCAACCATATCGCCATTTGCGAAATTTAAACACACAAAATCCACATCACCTTTTTTAAGTTTAGGTACAAGAGCATCTTTTAATTCATAAGCACTCATTTCAGGCTTTAAATCGTA
>DATGBV010000390.1:0-13098 GCA_035312485.1 Flavobacteriaceae bacterium
TCTTCAATGGAAAGTTTTACCATATCATAAGGATTATTTGCTCTTTTAAAAAGAATGGGTGTTATTTGGTTAACTTTTACATCTGTACTTTGTGCAGATAATAGCACAGCAATTAGTAATGTATAAGGGTCTTTGTGGTTAAGTGGAATTGGGATTTTAGGATAGAGCTCTTGAAGTGTTTCTATAACAAAACTTACTTTTTCTTGTTTGTTCATTTATTGTACATTTGCAACCGCAAAGTTAATAATTATGACCACATTAAAAGTTGGAGATAAAGCTCCTGATTTTCAAGCTCTAGATCAAGAAGGTAATGCCGTTTCACTTTCAGACTATAAAGGCAAAAAATTAGTAATTTTTTTCTACCCAAAAGCAAATACTCCTACGTGTACTGTTGAGGCGTGTAATTTAAATGACAATTATAAAATCTTAAAAGATTATGGATATGAGATTTTAGGAGTAAGTGCAGATTCACAAAAAAGACAAAGTAATTTTAAAAAAAAATACGGTTTTAGATACCCTTTAATTGCAGATGTTGATAAAATCGTGATTAATGCTTATGGCGTTTGGGGTCCAAAAAAGTTTATGGGAAGAACTTTTGATGGTATTCATCGAATTACATTTGTGGTAGACGAAAAAGGAATAATTTCAAAAATTATTGACAAGGTAAAATCTAAAGAGCATGCTCTTCAGGTTTTAGAATAGTATAGAGATGCTTTTAGCCATCACTTTACTCTTAATTTCTTTTTTAAGACTATTGGTTTTCTGGTATAACCAAATAATCGATAGTCCTTTATCAAGTCTGCAATACCATCTGGAAGCATATCTTTCCAACCGGCTTTACCATCTGCAATTAATTGAAGTATTTCACGAGAAAATATATTTAGTACTTCTGAATCATAGTCTTTAATATCAACTACCTTACCATTGTATTTAAAGAATTTGTATAATTCTTTCATTCGAGGGTGGACTTTAACATTTTCGCTAGTAGTTAATTCTCCAGTTTCACTATTCAACATTGGGTATAGATACACTTTCAAATCTTTATAGAATAGCTTACCAAATGCCTCAAGAATACCTCCGCTTAAATGTCTATAATATTTTTCATCGAAAATATCCACTAAATTGTTAACACCCATTGAAAGTCCCATTCTGTTCTTGGTATAAAGAGAGAAATATTCAACAAGTTTATAATACTCTTTAAAATTGGATATTAATACTGTTTGCCCCAAAGAGCATAATAAATCTGCTCTATCCATAAAATCTTGCTCATCAATTTCACCTTCAGCTCTTAAATTAGATAATGTAATCTCAAAGAGGACCTGTGTGTTCTTTTCATCAACTTTATTTTCTTTTATAAACATTTCGTATGATTTTACATACATATCCATGTTTACTTTGGTAACGGGTCTAAAGCTTCCACGAAGCGCTAAAATGTTCTTTTTATATAAAGCACTTGCTGGAAGAACATTGTTCCCATCTGGATCAAACATAACAGCATCTGTCATGCCATTTTTAACCAGTTGAAGACTCATGAGTCTATTGTCAACATCTTTAAAAAGCGGTCCAGAAAAATTAACGGTATCAATTTCTATTTGATCTTTATGTAGGTGATCGTATAAATAACGAAGCAGTTTTTTTGGTTCATTATATTTGTAATAAGCGCCATAAATTAAATTAGTACATAGAACACCTAATGTTTCTTGCTGTAAACGAGCATCATTTTCTTTAAAGCGAACATGTAAAACAATATCGTTGTACTCTTGTTTTGGCTCAATCTGGTATTTAATACCAACCCAACCATGCCCTTTAAATTTTTTTGCAAAATCTATGGTAGCAACAGTATTTGCAAAGGAGAAAAATAGTTTGTTAGGGTGTTTATCTCTTGTTATGCGTTGCTCAATTAGATTGACTTCATGATTCAACATTTTACGCAACCTTGATTCTGTTACGTATCTTTTATCATCTTCAATACCATAAATTGCATCACTAAAATCCTTATCATATGCAGACATTGCTTTCGCAATTGTGCCAGAACCACCACCAGCTCTAAAAAAGTGCCTAACAGTTTCCTGACCAGCACCAATTTCGGCAAAAGTACCATAAATATTTTCGTTAAGATTAATGCGAAGAGCTTTAGCTTTTAAAGAAGGAATATGATCAAATTCTTTATCACCTTTTATGGTTATCTCCATAGTTTTTGAGAATTTTTTTACTTTACAAAGGTATTAAATTAGTATAGCAAACAAAAAAATAACCCTATTTTTGTGATAAATCTTTACACTCTTGAAAATAACTTTTTTAGGCACTGGAACTTCACAAGGTATTCCAATAATTGGAAGCAATCATCCAGTCTGCTTAAGTGATGATTTTAAGGATAAAAGGTTGCGTGTTTCTGTGCTTATTGAGTGGGACAATTACGCTTATGTTATAGATTGTGGTCCAGATTTTAGACAACAGATGCTTAATGCTAACTGCAAAAAAATAGATGGTATTTTATTTACGCACGAGCATGCAGATCATACGGCTGGATTAGATGATATAAGACCATTTTTTTACCGTCAAGGGAATATTCCAATATTTGCAAAAAAGCGTGTCTTAAAATCTTTAACAAGACGTTTTGATTATATTTTTACAGAAGAGAATAAATATCCTGGAGCCCCAAGTGTAGAACAAAATAAGATTAAAAATAAACCTTTTACTTTGGGAAATATAGAGGTTATTCCCGTAAAAGGGTATCATAATCAACTTTCGGTTTATGGATTTAAGTTTAATGATTTTGCATATTTAACAGATATGAAAACCGTTAAGAACAAAGAAATAGAGAAAATTAAAGAAGTAAAAGTATTGGTTATCAATGTATTAAGACACAAACCTCACGAATCTCATTTTAATTTAGAAGAGGCTTTAGATTTTATAAATAAAGTAAATCCTGAAGTTACTTACTTAACCCACATAAGCCATCTTTTAGGTTTTCATGAAGAAGTGCAATCTACTTTACCAAAAAATGTATTTTTAGCTTACGATAACCTGCAAATAACTATATAATGAAGAACAAAATTTTTATGTATCTGTTTATTTTTTCTGTGCTGTTAATTTTATTTCAGTTTGTCAACTATAAAGGCATATACGAAGAAAACACAAAGCAGTTAGAATCTTTTAAAAATAAAGAAGAAAAGCTTCAAGACTCAATAGCAATACTTCAAGATGAGGTTTTGGATCTATCCCATTTTAATCTTGATAGAAATGAGGATGCCATCTCGTATTTTGAAAAAGACGGTTATAACGTAGACGAATTGATTCCGTTTATAAAGGATGAATTATATAAACTAAATGAAGGAAAAGGGGAACACCCTCTGGTTCCATACGGCTCTGAAGAAGGCAGGAAAATGCTTATAAATACTGTAAAACTGCTAAACCATAAATGGATAATAGCTGATTTTTCTGATGGTCAGTTTTGGGGAGAAATGTTCATAAGCTATGAGATTACAGAGCGAAGAGAGTTAAAGTTTAGAGTGGTAGAATCTTTTTTATATCCTTTTTATTAATTCTTATACGCAATTCCTTTTTGTTTTTGATTATCGCCTACATAAGAATATTCAAAGGTGTAGGAAGAGTCTGTGGTAGAAAGGATTTTTAAATGGATATCTTTTTTTTCAATTCTGTTTTTCGGATTAATTGTTTTAAATATCATTTCGCAGTCATTAATCCATCTTACTTTAGAAGAATCAATTTTACTTCCAAAAATTTCTATTTGTAGGTCTTTAGTACGCGTAAACCTAGTAGTATAAGCAATATCATCTATAACAATTTTGCTATAAAAACTCCCTGTTTTATAAGTCTCACAATTACGTTCTACTTTATAGCAGCTTGAAAAACCAATTAAAACCGATAATAGGATAAAATATCTCATAAATTTGAATTTTGACAAATCTAATAAAGTAATGGCTTATTTTTCAAAATTCTCAAAACTTCCGTCAGAATAAAAAATTACAATTCTTTCAATGTTCTTATTATTTTGTTCTGATTCTTTAATGTTTTTTGTTTTTGGTTGAATAGGAGTTTCTTGTTCTTTAGCCGATGGAAAATTTCCTTTACCATTCAATAACCAATACATTTCTACATCTGGATAGGTGTAAAGTATTTTTAAAACAAAATCTAAACTCGGTTTATTTCTGCCAGAAAGTATATGTGAAATGCTTGAACGTTGCACACCAATTTTTTCTGCAAAAGAAGATGATGTTTCACCATAAAATGCTATAACCTTTTGAAGTCTTTTAGCAAAATTTTCACTGTTTATCATTGTAAACTAAATATTACACAATTCTAATTACAAATGTAATATCTATAACGATAAAAACACCAAAAATAGTATAAAATCATATTTTTAAATTAATATATAACTTTAATTAATAACACATATTATACTGAAAATAAATATATTATGATATAAATAATAATAAGTGAATATTTTTGAATGTTTGAACTTTATTTTTGTTCAACTTTGTAAACAAAAGAGTATAAATCATATGTTTACAATTGTAAAATTGTAAATGTTTACATTTGTATTCTAACTTTTTTTTGATGCTGATAGAACATTTAAAATCTCTCTATAATAACAATAAAGAAACCACACTTTTTGGTCGTTATATTACCACTGATCATTTGTTGCCTTTACTTGAAAAATTTAAGACACATTTTAAAATATCCCAAATTGCAAGTTCAGTAAATAAGGCTCCTATATATTCCATACAACTTGGTCAAGGAGAAAAAAAAGTATTATTGTGGTCGCAAATGCACGGAAACGAATCTACAACCACTAAGGCCTTATTTGACTTATTGAATGGTTTTGCTAATAAATCCGGTCTCTTAAGCTCAATATTTCAGAATTGTACATTATTAATTATTCCTATTTTAAATCCTGACGGCGCAAAAGCTTATACCAGATTTAACGCAAATGAAATTGATTTGAATAGAGACGCTCAAGATTTATCTCAACCAGAGAGTTTAGCCCTAAGAAATGCATTTGAATCCTTTAAGCCAGATTTCTGTTTTAACTTACATGGTCAGAGAACAATCTTTGGTGCTGGAAGCACTAATAAATCTGCTACTGTATCTTTTTTAGCTCCTTCGCAAGATGAAGATCTTACAGTTACGGTGAACAGGAAAATAGCAATGGAAATTATTTGCAGCATGAACGATTTCCTTCAGTATCAAATACCAAATCAGGTTGGAATATATGATGATGCTTTTAATATAAATTGTGTTGGAGACACTTTTCAACACTTTGGAATACCAACAATCCTTTTTGAAGCTGGCCATTATGATAATGATTATCAACGTGAAATTACAAGAGAATTTATTTTTCAATCTTATATAGTTGCATTGAGTTATATTGCCAACAATAATATAGATGGGAGCTTACATGCAGCGTATTTCGATATTCCTTTAAATCAAAAAAACTTCTATGATATCATTATAAAAAAAGCTTGCATAGATACTTCAAAAAAGCAGATATCAGATATCGGAATATTATATAAAGAAGAACTAATTGATGGTAAAATAGAATTTATACCAAGAATTGAAAAAATTTCCAATCTTCAGGATTTTTATGGTCATAAACTAATTGACGCTAACATGGCAACGGTTGAAACGGTTAATTCTAAACCTATATTTGAGGGCTACGAAAACGATTTCGTTTTATTAAATCATGAATATTTATCACTAAAACCAAAATAAAATGTAATAATTATAGATATTTATCAATAAAAATGTATTAATTTTGATTTATATTTAAAAAATTACTAATAATGGGGAAGTTTAAATTAGATGAAATTGATCACCAAATTCTTGATATGTTAATTGATAACACAAGAATTCCTTTTACAGACATTGCAAAAAAATTGCTTATATCAGCAGGTACAGTCCATGTAAGAGTGAAAAAAATGGAAGACGCAGGAATTATAATGGGTTCTTCTTTAACTTTAGATTATAATCAATTAGGTTATGCTTTTATTGCCTATGTTGGTGTTTTCTTGCAGAACACATCACAGACCAAATTTGTGATAGAACGTCTCAATAACATACCTTACGTTACTGTTGCACATATAACAACAGGTAAGTTTAATATTTTCTGTAAAATAAGAGCCAAAAATACAGAGCATGCAAAGGATATTATCTTTATGTTAGATGATATAGAAGGTGTGCATCGTACAGAAACAATGATCTCTTTGGAGGAAAGTATTAATGACAAAAAACGATTAATGCATTCCATTTTCAACGAATTATAATTTATAAGCTCTTTAAAAAAGAGCTTTTTTTAGCATTAAATAAGACTAATAATAAAATGGGTTCTTCTCAACTATCTACAAAAGAATATTTGCCTTACTACGGCAGTTATATTAATAAAGCCAACTGTACTGATTTGGTGAAAGGTCTGGAAGATTCGTTAGTAGAAGCACTGTCCTTTTATAATTCTATTCCAGAACAGAAATTTGAATATAAATATGCGGAAGGGAAATGGACTATAAAAGAGATAATACAGCATATTATTGATGCAGAGCGAGTATTTACTTACAGGGCATTGTGTTTTGCGAGAAAGGACAAAACACCATTGCCAGGTTTTAATGAAAATGAATATGCAACAGCTAGCATAGCTAATTCGAGAAGTGTAAAAAGTTTATTGGATGAGTATGCTGCAATAAGAAAATCTACAATTTTGTTGTTTAAAAGTTTCAATGATAATTTGCTGAAAAATATAGGTGTTGCCAGTGGTGGAGAGATGTCTGTTAGAGCTATTGGTTATGTAATTATAGGACATGAAAAACACCACATTGACGTAATAAAAGAAAGATATTTATAGCATTTTATTCTTCTTCCTCTTCGTCGTCTTTATATAAATCTTCTTTAAGATCATTATTCAATATGACATTTCCAAGATCATCGGTTTCTATATCTAGATTATCAAAATTGGCAATTGAATAGTGTAAACGGCTATTAACCTTAACTAAATAGATGGTGTCTTCGGTTTTTACTTCAACTGCATCAATTGTTTGGTTGTGATGATCGTCAAAAGTTATAATATCATCGTCATCGTATCCATCCGGAAATTTTTCAGTTAAAAGCTTTAGAATTTCTGGAGTTACTTTTTTATAATCTACAATAATTCTACGCATTGTAACAATTTTATGATTAACAATTAAATTATATCATTTAGTTCAATTTTGGAAACCGTTACAATAAATTTACAAATTATTTTAATTAAAAATTCAGCTATTATAAAATTTAAAAGACTCATGAATTAATTCATCATCAACATTACAATCAATTTTAGGCTTGCCTATTGCTTCTAAAAGCACAAAATTGATACTTCCATGCTCATTTTTTTTGTCATATTTTAGAAGCTGAATGATAGGTTCAATGTCAGTATTATCTATTGGTACTTTGCTGTAATTTGTAACCATGACATCCTTAATTGTATCGCATAGCTCTTTAGAAAAACCTAATAGTTTTGTAGAAATGTAAGTTTCTAACACCATACCAACAGCAATGGCTTCCCCATGTAATAGCTCGTCCTTATCAGGGTTACTTAAAAAATAGGACTCAATTGCATGTCCTAGAGTATGACCAAAATTCAGTGTTTTCCTTAAGTTTTTCTCATAAGGATCTTTATCAACTATTTCTTTTTTAATTAATACAGACTCGTAGATTAACTCATCTAAATCCCGATAAGTTAAATTTGATAAGTCTGAAAATTTATCCCAATAGGTTTGCGAACTAATTAATCCATGCTTTAGCATTTCTGCCATTCCAGATTTTAATTGGTTATCAGGTAAAGTTTTTAAAAATTTGGTGTTGATCATAACCATTTCTGGATTTATAATAACGCCTATTTGATTCTTTAGATGTCCTAAATCTACACCAGTTTTACCACCAACTGAAGCATCAACCATAGAAAGAAGAGAAGTAGGAACATTTATAAATTTAACACCTCTCTTAAATGTAGAGGCCACAAAACCGCCCATGTCTGTAATCACTCCACCACCTAGATTTATGACCAGACATTTTCTGTCTGCCTCAAAACCTGAAAGTGTATTCCAAATTCCAACACATGTATCAATAGTCTTATTGGCTTCTCCAGATTCAACCTCTATTATTTCTATATTTTCTAATGATTCTGTGTTACCTAAAAATTCCGGTAAGCAATGTTGATGTGTATTTTCATCAACAATTATAAAAACCTTCGAATAATTGTTTGTTTTAAGATGTTCATTTAAAGCATTATACGACATTTCATTAAAATGAATTATACAGTCGTTTGCAGTTATAGAATTCATATAATAATAACTAATTTTTTACTGTTCGAAATTAAGGAGATTTATTTAAAAAAGTAGATTTATGATAATTATATTTGCTGATAACATTTTTTGAATGAATACAGAACTAATTTTTGAAAATACAGAAATAGCTTTTAGTTTAAAAAGTGATTCTGAACTTGAAAGAGCTTATTTTTTGTTTAAAATGATTTCTATAGAGCCATTGGTAAAAATAGGTACTGCAGCAACAAATTTTGCAATCAAAGCACATTTGCCTATAGAAGGTCTTATCCGTTCTACAGTTTTTGATCATTTTTGTGGAGGCGTAAATGAAAAGGATTGTATGCAAGTTATTGAGAGAATGTATGAAAAAGGAGTAAGCTCTGTATTAGATTATTCTGTAGAAGGGAAGGAGAGCGAATCTGAATTTGATTTTGCTCTAAATAAAACGCTTGAAATTATAGATTTTGCCAAAGAGAAAAAACATATTCCAATTGCCGTTTTTAAACCAACAGGTTTTGGACGGTTTAAACTTTATGAAAAAGTTGGAAAAGGAGTAGAATTAAGTGATAAAGAGAAAGACGAATGGCAACGTGTTATAAATAGGTTCGATATTGTTTGTAAAGCAGGAAGAGATCATGATATAGCTGTATTAATTGATGCCGAAGAGAGTTGGATGCAAGATGCAGCTGACAATTTGGTTTCAGAAATGATAGCAAAATATAATACAGAAAAGGCAATTGTTTATAATACTTTGCAAATGTATAGACATGATAGGTTATCTTATCTTAAGCAGCAACATGAATTGGCCAAAAAGCACAATTATTTTTTAGGGTTTAAACTAGTTAGAGGTGCTTACATGGAAAAAGAAAATGATAGAGCAGAGGAGAAGGATTATCCAACACCAATATGCAAAGACAAAGCAACTACAGATATTAACTTTAATAATGGAGTAAAATATATTCTGGATAATTTAGATGAAATATCGTTGTTTGCTGGCACTCATAATGAAGATAGTTGTTATCTGATAATGGATATTATGAAACAAAAAGGAATTAAAAATGATGACAATCATGTATGGTTTGGTCAGCTATATGGCATGAGTGATCATATAAGTTTTAATTTAGCACATAGAGGTTATAATGTGGCTAAATATATTCCTTTTGGACCTGTAAGAGATGTTATGCCTTATCTCATAAGAAGAGCAGAAGAAAACACATCTGTGGCAGGACAAACAGGAAGAGAACTAAATTTACTAACAAAGGAGAAAGCAAGAAGAAAGTGTTAAGAAAATTTCCACCATTTTTTGGAAGCGGCGCTATTAGGGTTTTTTCCATAACCATAAGCATAACCTAAACCTTTCTTGAAATTAACATAATTAACCAAAATGGCCATATTAGGCAGTCGTTTTTCGTTATACATATTCTGTGCCACATAAAGTTGGCGCTTATCAAGGTAATTGGCTTTTACAACATAAATAAACATATCTGCATGCTTACTAATTAATAAGGAATCTGTAACTAGACCTACAGCAGCAGTATCAACAATAATATAATCGTATTTAGATTTTACATCATCAAATAAGAGTTGAACGCGATCACTCATCAATAGTTCTGATGGATTTGGAGGAATAGCTCCAGCTGTTATAATATCTAAATGATCATTACCCTTAACGTTTAAGATAATATCTTTACTTTTTAAATCTGTATCGCTAATAAAATTTGTTAAACCTGTATCGTTTTTAATGTTCAGGTATGTAGTAGTCTTTGGAACTCTAATATCAGCCTCAATTAGAAGCACTTTTTTCTTTGAATAAGATAACGATAAAGCAAGATTAATGGATGTATGGGATTTTCCTTCTTTACTTGTGGTAGAAGTCACAAAAATTGTTCGGGATTTATTCTTAATACTTTGAAGCATAAATTCAAGATTAGTTCTTATAATTCTGAAAGCTTCAGCCTTTGGCGAATAATCTATCTCTGAAATTAATAAGTTTTTCTTTGTAGCTTTAGGTATCTCACCTATATATGGAATGTCTATGATTTGTTTAATGTCTTTATAGGTATGGATTTTAGTATCCATTAAATTCAAAATATATATCAGTCCTATAGGAAATCCCAAACCAAGTAAAAGTGCTGCAAGAATAACGATTACTTTTTTTGGAGACACTGGTTTTGATGAAGCGTAGGCTGGATCTATTATTTTGGCATTGGAAGAAGTTACTCCCAAAGAAATAGCAGATTCTTCACGTTTTTGCAAGAGATATAGATATAATGCCTCTTTAATATCTTGTTGTCTTTTTATATCTCTAAATTGTCTTTCCTTTTTAGGAGCGGAAAATATTTGAGAATTTATTCTTGAGTTTTCAGCATATAAATTATCTAAAGTTATTTTATTTGTAGATTTTACATTTCTTAAACTTTGCTCTAGATTATCTTTAATGGCATCAATTTGATTGTTCAGATTAACAACCGTTGGGTTTATTTCGCTAGAATTTTTTAAAATCCTATTTCTTTCTAAAACTAGCTCATTATGTCTTTTGGTAATTTGGTCAATAGATCCGTCTGCAATACCAATATTGGCGGGTAGTAAATCAGAAGAACTGTTTTCCAAATATTCACTCATGTAGTCAATAAGCTGTATCTGATTTGCAGTGTTTATAAGCTTATTTTCATTTTCTTTTTCTGTTTGCAAAAAAATATCAGATTGTGTTTGTAGATCTGTTAGTTTATTTTGTTGTTGTAGAGATTCAGCAGTTAAATCTACTTGCTCTAATTCTCTAGATACAACCTCTAACCGATTATTAATAAAATCTGAAGTGGTTTTTACGACCAATTGTTTGTCTTTAACAACATCTTCATTATACTTTTCTATGAGTTTGTCTAGAAACAGTTTCCCTTTTTCTTTTACATTGTCATCTATGGTTAGCTTTATTACGCTTGAAGTTTCTTTTGTTTCTAATAGCAACTTGCCTTTGTAAAAACTGGCAACAGAATTTAGTGGCGAGATTTTTATTTTGATATTAGAATCTATCTTGGCTGCATATTGTCCAATATTTGGAGTAATTATAATATCCCCAAAGCCTGTTTCTATACTTTCACCAAAATTGTAAACCACGCCATCACTTTCTATTTCTTTTCCCTTATTTGCGAAAGACTTTTTATCAATCCCTTTAAAAAGAAATGAATTGGGAGACTTAATTTTTATTGAAAAAGAAGTGTCAACTTTATGGATTATTGAATCTGGTGCACTAAAGTTTATGTTCAACGGAGGGTTAGTATATATTTCTTCAGCTTTTATTCTTCCTTCCACATAACATTGAACATTAAATTTTAAATCTGTTACTACTTCTGTTATTAAGGCTCTGGATTTGATAATTTCTATTTCATCAACAACATTATTTAGGTCTGTTTTAAATAAACCATAATTTTGAAGATCAGAAATCTCTGGAAGCCTGTTTTTTGTTTTATCGTCGGTAATTTTAATTGTGGCTGTGGCACGGTATTGATAGTCTGCATATCGTAAGTATAAAAAAGCTAAAACTAAAGCAACAACTGCGCAAAATGTAATAAATTTCCATCTCAACAGATAGACATCTATAATGTCTCTAAAATATTCTTTTTGTTCTGTTGAGTTTTTAGCCATTACAAAAAATTATTTAATCAAAATAGCAACTATAGTTGCTAAAGTAGCAACTGCAGAAATGATAATTACATTGTTTTGATTGTATGATGATGATCTTACTTTAGCTTTATTAGGCTCAACATAGATTACATCATTTTGGGTTAAATAATAACTTGGAGAATTTACGACCTTTATAGAAGTAAGGTCAAACTTTGTAAAACGTTTTATACCATTATCTTCCCGTATTAAAAAAACATTTTCTCTTTTGCCATATATTGTAAGGTCTCCTGCAAGACCAATAGCTTCAATTAAAGATATTCTTTCATCTTCAATTGTAAAAGTTCCAGGATTGTTTACTTCACCTAAAACGGTTACAGTAAAATTGGCCAGTCTAATATTAACAATTGGGTCTTTAATATAATCGGTCAATTTTGTTTTCAACAGCTGTGTTGCTTGAGACCTGGTAAGTCCACCCAATTTTATTTCTCCTAATACAGGAAATTCTATAAAACCCTTTAAATCTACCAAATAAGTTTGCATTTTCAATTCCCCTTGAGCTTTAATTAAGGAGTTATTATTTGCAATAACCGGCAGATTGAATGGTTTTACGGCTTCAGGATCTAAACCAGATACAACAATAGTTAAAAGGTCATTAGGTTTGTAAATTAATTCAGAATCTATTGGAATCTGTTCATTTTTTCCAATAAGTTCATCTTGAAAATAAACTACTTCTTTACTAGAACCACAAGAGCTAATAGCAATTACAATTGGAATTATTAATATGTAAAAAAGTTTTAATTTCATGTTTTCTAACTTACAATTTAAATATTAAGTGCATCATACATTGAATTATTTGGAATATACTCTGGCACTAAATCTTTTATTTTTGAAACAATTTCAATATTCTGTGTTGTTGGACTTAAAGAACATAATTCTTTAATTTTCCTCTCTTGATCAATAATATTATCGGACTTACATTTAGCAATCATTATTTTCTCATGATAGGTTGGTTTTGTTTTTTCCCCATCTGCTAAAAGCTCTTCAAATATTTTCTCACCTGGACGTAAACCGGTTATAGCTATATCAATATCTTCAGGATAATTCAATCCTGACAAAGCTATCATATTTAATGCTAAATCGAATATTTTTATTGGTTTACCCA
>DATGBV010000391.1:0-2047 GCA_035312485.1 Flavobacteriaceae bacterium
AAAACATAAATATATAATCAGAAATACTTCTGTTCCGCTTACCCAAGATAAGAGCAATAATAAATATTGCCAACCCAATACTTGCTGAGAATAAGTTTTGTAAAGACAAGTTCCTCTAGATTATACTCCTGCAATTTAACCTAATTATCGCACTAGTATACAAAGCAATCAAATAGGTCGCAACCTACACGCTGGGGCGATTAAAAGTACAATCAGTTATTTATTTGTCCTCGAATTGTTTCAGTAGGCTGTATACAAGCCCTGAAAATAAGTATTGCCAAGCCAGCCCCAATACTTGAAATCATGTTAGCTGAAAAGTAAAATCAAAAAAAATCATAACCATGGAAAAACTTTTGAAAATCACCACAGACCACATCCAAATTCAGGATAGAACCTATGATAAATATTCAAAGAACTTTCAAGCAAAAACTTTGGCAAGTCGGTCATTTTACATCGTCGCCTATCTACTTCCTGGATTATTGGCTTATGTTATCGTGAACATAAAATTTGTTCATGACCACTTGGCATCTTTATTTGGATTTGAGGGCTTTGACTTTCAGTATTTTGTTTTCATTGTCTTTACCTTGGGGTGGCATATAGCGTTTCCAATAATCATGCTCAGAAACCGTGAAAAGCTTTCCTGGCGTGAGGTTTTCGAATTCCTCAGTTTAAATCGTTTTTCAGTAAAGGAAACTCTTATTGTTGCGCCAATTGCTTTTGTCTTGAGCGTAATCTTGTCCTTACCCTATATGATGTTTTTGTATGAACCCTTCCAGGAATGGCTTAACTCCTTTCCAGAGTTTCAAATTCCTCTGCACAGTATTTTTGGTAGTTATGAAGCATTTTATGGCGCTCCCGGTATTGTTTTGGGACTTATGTTAGTTGGCAACTTTTTTGGTGAAGAATTATATTTTCGAGGATATCTTATGAAGAAAAGTGCGTTTCTTGGAAAATATAATTGGCTTGCCAATTCGCTACTTTTTTGTATTTATCATCTTTGGCAAATTCCCCAGTCTTTACCATTGCTGGTACCTTTTTTATTCTTTGGCTTGGTGATGCAACTCAGAAAAAATCTATATACAATGATAGTGTTTCATCTGCTTTTCAATTTAGCTGGTGTTCAAATTTATAATGTTTTGCTAGGACTTGGAGGATAATCCGTTTTCTTCGAAAATAGGTATAATTGTAACTTTTATAAATTATACTAAACTTAAACCAATTAAAATTCTCATTTGATTTTTATATGTTGCACAATAGACACCAAGTCGGCAAAAGTTACTACCAGGGATTGGTAGTGTAATTTTCTAAATCCAATTTAATTTCACCATTGTCATAAAACTGGTGGGTAATTCTTGTTCCATAGTAACTACCTCCAGCGTTATTATTTCTTTTTCTAAACCTTTTTATTTCTCAACTTATTGATATCACTCCTTTTTCTTTTATTACATATTCTTTCCCCGTCCATTCAAGAAGATAATATGTAGCTGTTCCAAAAGACATTCCCAGAAAAAAGGCGACTTAATTTTCACCCTTTCCCTATCTGCTCTATTTTTTCAAGGCAGATTTCTTCGGTCAATTGTTTTAGCTCACCAACCCGGCCCGATAAATACTCCAAATCTGCTTTGGTAATGTGGTATTCCTTCATTTTGTAGCGGGCGTCTATGTAGGCACGCTTCAGCAACTCGAACAAGTGCTTTTCCTCTTCAGTCCGTTTGGGGAAAACGGCAAATCGCATGTCGCACATTTCCACTTTTATGCCTAGGGTCTCCAGATTATGGTCTTTGGGGCGGTAATCGGTAAAAACCAACAATATTGTAGTGTAGTAACGCTCGGTAGCTTGGTGGAGTTCGAAGGCAGCTTTGTTCAGATAATGTCTTCCTTTTTCGCACTCCTTAAAGTTGTATAAAAAGTCCTTAAAAAACATGTTCGCACTTTCAAACCACTGGTCAAAATAGTCCTGTGCTTTTTGTTGGCTCTCTTCCGGAGTCAATATTTTGGGCGTGGCAAGTTTGAACTTTTGCGAGTCGTACAGGACTATGCCTTCCTT
>DATGBV010000392.1:0-5660 GCA_035312485.1 Flavobacteriaceae bacterium
AACCAACTTCAGACGGTGGTGATGTGGAAATAGATGACGATGATTCTTATGTGAAGAATTTTGATACTAGTTTTGCATTGGGTACATCGTATAAATTTAATAGTGGTTTCTTTTTAAATGCTCGTTATAATTTTGGGCTCACCAACATCTATAAAGATGATACTTTTTTAGAAGGTGTAGATGCAAAACATATAGTTTGGCAGTTCGGATTAGGCTTTATGTTTTAAAGATTTAGTTGCGTAAATATAAATAAAAAAAGCTCCATAAATTCTGGAGCTTTTTTTATAGTATTATGTTGGTTTTAAAGATGTATCACTTCATCGTAAGCATCAGCCACGGCTTCCATAACTGCTTCACTCATGGTTGGATGTGGATGCACAGCCTTTAAAACTTCATGACCTGTGGTTTCTAATTTCCTACCTAAAACTGCTTCAGCAATCATATCTGTAACACCAGCACCAATCATATGGCAACCTAACCATTCTCCATATTTTGCGTCAAAGATCACTTTTACAAAGCCATCTTTATTACCTCCAGCACTTGCTTTACCAGAAGCCGAAAACGGAAATTTACCAACTTTAATTTCATAACCCTTTTCTTTGGCCTGCTTTTCGGTTAAACCAACACTGGCAATTTCTGGTGTACAATAAGTACAACCTGGTATATTACCATAGTCTATGGCATCCACATGCATGCCTTTTATTTTTTCAACACAAAGAATGCCTTCGGCCGAGGCCACATGCGCCAATGCCTGACCAGGAGTTACATCACCTATAGCGTAGTAACCAGGAATATTGGTTTGATAATAGTCGTTTACCAAGATTTTATCTCTGTCAACAACAATACCTACATCTTCTAATCCAATATTTTCAATATTTGTTTTTATACCAACAGCTGAAAGGATGATATCGGCTTCAAGTACTTCCTCTCCTTTAGATGTTTTTACAGTAGCTTTTACGCCTTTTCCGGAAGTATCAACACTTGTTACTTCTGAAGAAGTCATGATGTTAATACCACTTTTTTTGAACGAACGCTCTAATTGTTTAGAAACTTCTTCATCTTCAACAGGAACAACATTAGGTAAAAATTCAACAACAGTGACTTCTGTACCAATGGAATTATAAAAATAAGCGAACTCAACACCAATAGCGCCAGAACCTACAACAATCATTTTTTTTGGTTGTGCAGCCAAACTCATGGCTTCTCTATAACCTATTACCTTTTTACCATCTTGAGGTAAGCTTGGTAGTTCACGAGAACGTGCACCTGTAGCAATTATAATATGGTCAGCTGAATATTCTTTTCCGTCAACGTCAATTTTCTTGCCTGGTTTTAATTTTCCAAAACCTTCAATTACATCAATTTTATTTTTTTTCATTAAAAACTGAACACCTTTACTCATGCCATCTGCAACACCTCTGCTTCGCTTTATAACAGCATTAAAATCTTTGTCAGCCTCCTTTACAGAAAGGCCATAATCACTTGCATGTTTAAGGTATTCAAAAACCTGCGCCGATTTTAATAAAGCTTTGGTTGGGATACAACCCCAATTTAAACAAACACCACCAAGACTTTCTTTTTCTATTATAGCAGTTTTAAAACCTAGTTGTGATGCTCTAATTGCCGTTACGTAGCCACCAGGACCACTTCCAAGTACAATAATATCGTATTTACTCATTGTGAATTCTTTAATCTTAATTAGAAGTTACGAATTTACGAAACCTTATTCGAAATATATATTTCGGCGACAAAAAATTATATCTTTTAACTACCTTTGTATAGAAAGTTATCGTTTATGAATATACCTCGATTAAGCTATCCACGTATAGTTATTATAGGTGGAGGTTTTGCTGGAATTTCTTTAGCAAAAAAATTATCTAAACATGAAGTTCAGGTTGTTTTATTGGATAAACATAACTACCATACGTTTCAACCTTTATTGTATCAAGTCTCTACAGGAGGATTAGAACCCGATTCTATTGCATATCCTATACGAAAAATTTTAAAAGATTTTTCCAATTGTTCATTTCGATTGGCAGATGTTGAAGAAATTAATACTAAAAAACAAAAAGTTAAAACAAACATTGGAGATATTAAATATGATTATTTAGTTCTTGCAACAGGTTCTGAAACTAATTTTTTTGGTAATGAAACCATAAAAGAGAACAGTATGGTTATGAAAACCATACCTCAATCTCTTAATTTAAGAAGTTTAATCCTTGAAAATTTTGAAGAAGCACTTTTAACGTCAGATTTAAATGAGCGAATTGCCTTAATGAATTTTGTGATAGTAGGAGCAGGACCAACTGGAGTGGAACTTGCAGGAGCATTGGCAGAAATAAAAAAAGGAATTTTACCTAAAGATTATCCAGATCTGGACACCAGATTAGCACAAATAAATTTAGTACAATCTGGAGATAGAATACTTAAAGAAATGAGTAAACAAGCTTCAGAAAAAGCCGAAGATTTTCTAGAAGAACTAGGTGTTAATGTTTGGAAGAATATTATGGTCACAGGTTATGATGGAAAGATGGTTACCACAAATACAGATGTGACATTTGAAACAGCAACATTAGTTTGGGCAGCTGGTGTAAAAGGTGCTACGATAAAGGGATTGGATTCAGACCAGTTTATAACACGAGGAAATCGTATTGCTGTTAATGAGTTCTCACAAGTTAAGGGGTTTACTAATATTTTTGCAATAGGTGATGTAGCATGTATGGAAAGTGATACATTTCCTAGAGGTTACCCAATGATGGCACAGCCAGCCATTCAGCAAGGAAAACAATTAGGAAATAATTTAGCAAACCTAATTGAAGGAAAACCTATGGAAGCTTTTAAATATAAGGACAAAGGCTCCATGGCAACGGTTGGTCGAAATAAAGCCGTAGTAGATTTAAAAAAGTTTAAGTTTCAAGGTGTTTTTGCATGGTTTGTCTGGATGTTTGTGCACCTTTTCTTTTTAATAGGATTTAGAAATAGAGTCGTAGTATTTGTGAATTGGGTGTATAATTATATTCGATTTGATAGAGAAGCAAGATTAATAATCAGACCTTATAAAAAAAGAAACAAGCGTTTTATAAATCATCTATAAAATTCTATTTACTTTCTTTAATTTTTTTAGCATTGAATTCTGAAGATTTTCCTTTAGGAATAGAAAGCGATTCCCAATTTTCACCTTTTATTATTTTACCAATTAATACAATTTGTCCAACATGATATGCATAATGTGCCAATTGTCTGTTTATGGCTTCTATTACTGTATGTTCTTCGTTTCTAATATAAATTACACGTTCTAAATCGTATTCGGTAAGTGGCTTAATCGCATTAAATAAGCATGACCAACCAGTTTCCCAAGACGCTATTAATTCTTCCAAAGTTTCATAGCTGTCAATAAATTCATTATCTCGTTCTCTCCATGTTTTTTCACCATCTTCAGTTAGAAATTTTGTCCAGCGACTTAACATGTTGCCAACCATATGTTTTACAATAATTGAAATGCTATTTACATCTGTATTGCTTTCCCACTGCATTTCTTCAAACGTAAGTTGATTAAATGTCTTTTCTCCTAAAGACTTATAGGTCTCAAATCTGTTGATTATACTTTTTAAGTAACTACTCATTTTTAGGAATAAATTTTAGCGCAACTCCATTTATACAATGTCTTTTTCCAGTGGTTTCTCTTGGACCATCATTAAAAACATGACCTAAATGTCCACCACACACTGCGCAATGTTCTTCCTGACCAAAATAAGAATTTCCGGTTGAAGTATATTCAACATTACCTTTTATCTCTTGGTCAAAACTTGGCCAACCTGTTCCAGAATTAAATTTGTTTTCACTTTTGAATAATGGAGTTTCGCATGCAGAACAAACATAAACACCTTTTTCAAAATTTTTATCCAAAGGACTGGAAAATGCTCTTTCAGTTCCTTCTTCACGCATAACATAATATTGTAAATCGCTTAACTGCGCCTTCCATTCAGCTTCTGTTTTTGATACTTTAAAATGTTTTGTTTTTTCTTTTTTTTGTGCAATACCATTACATCCTATAAACAAGCTTATAAGACAAATTAATCCAAATTTTTTCATGATGAAAAGTAGTATATTTTTATTTTTTATATTGGTCGTAGAACATATATCTTCATTACGAAATCGATTTAATAACATATTTATGCCAATAATATCAGGATTTCATTTTTATTGCAGATAAAATTATTAAATTAGAATTTTTAAAAGCTTATTTTTTCCAAAAATGCAAAATCAAAAGCGAGTTGTTATCGATTATGTATCACCACAAATTAATTGTGGCGAATTTTATATTAAAAGAGTGGTTAATGAAATTGTTAATGTTGATGCCCACGTCTTGGTTGATGGTCATGATGTAATAGCAGCTTCGGTTTTATACAAACACGAAGATGCTAAAAAATGGAGCGAAACCAGAATGTATTTGGTTGATAATGATGAGTGGAAGACTTCTTTTTCAGTTACTAAACAAGGGTTCTATTCTTATAAGGTAGAAGGTTGGGTTGATTATGCATTGAATTGGCAACATGGTATAGAACGAAAAATTGCTGATGGACAAAAAGTAACTTCAGAACTATTGGAAGGTGTTGAGTTTCTTAAAAAAATTTCTAAAAAAGCAACAGCTTCAGAAAAAGAGTATTTAGATAATCTACAGCAAATTTTTGTTAATGAGCAAGATTATGATAAGGCTATCAAAGAATCTGCAAGTAAAAAACTACATGACATATTTGTAAAATATCCTGAAAAAATTTTAGCTAATACCTCAAAAGAGTTAAGGGTTTATGTTGATAGAAAAAAAGCAAGGTTTAGTACTTGGTATGAGTTTTTTCCTCGCTCTGCTTCAGAAACAGCTGGAGCCCATGGAACGTTTAAAGACTGTGAACGCTTATTGCCAAGAGTTGCTAATATGGGTTTTGACACCTTGTATTTTCCACCAATACACCCTATTGGAGAAGTGAATAGAAAAGGAAAGAATAATACAACAATTGCTTACGAAGGTGATGTAGGTTCTACTTGGGGAATTGGTTCAAAAGATGGAGATCATAAGGATATACATCCACAGCTTGGATCACTTGAAGATTTTAAAACCCTTATTAAGAAAGCAAAAGAACTGGATATTGAGATTGCTATGGATTACGCTTTGCAAGCAGCGCCAGACCATCCTTGGGTAAAAGAACATCCAAAATGGTTTAAATGGAGACCAGATGGAACCGTTCAATATGCAGAAAATCCTCCAAAAAAGTATCAGGATATTTTGCCAATTTATTGGGAAAGTGAGGATTACAAAAATTTATGGCAAGAGTGTTTAGATATATTATTGTATTGGATTAATTGTGGTATAAATGTTTTTAGAATAGATAATCCGCATACAAAACCATACTATTTCTGGAATTGGGTAATTTCTGAAGTTAAGAAGCAACATCCAGATGTTTTATTTTTAGCGGAAGCATTTACAAAACCAAAAGTAATGCAACAGTTGGCAAAGCAAGGTTACACACAGTCTTATACCTATTTTACTTGGCGAAACAGCAAGCATGAATTTATAGAGTATATTAATGAATTAACCCAAACAGAACTAAAAGAATATATGCAGCCGAATTTTTGGCCAAACACGCCAGATATTAATCCTTATC
>DATGBV010000393.1:0-6791 GCA_035312485.1 Flavobacteriaceae bacterium
GCTACTACTGGGTCCAAATTATTCTGGACCATAACCATAATTGCGGCAGCTTGGATTGATTTCGCTGGATATTCTGAGATTGGTCTTGCATGAATTTTATATTCTGGTTTAAATCTGTACATGTAGATTCTTCCATAATCCTTCAATTCTTCGGCAAATTCTGGTGCTAAAATATGATGCCATTTTTTAGGAAAATAGCGTAATGCATTTCGAACTGCCAATTTTTTCTCTTCAATGGAAAGTATGTCTTTTCGTTTAGGAGCTCTATTTATGTCTTTTGGGTATTCTCTTTTTGAAGGCAATTCTTTTGGTATTCCTTGAAGTATTTGTTCTTGAAAAGTCATACTTAAATTCTATTTTACTATTATTTTTTGACCTTTAACCAATTGAATCATATTATTAATATCGTCTTTTAAAATTCTATCTTCTTCCAGTTTATCAACCTTTCCTCGAATCAATTTATAATTTTTTTCTATAATATCTGAAAATGTATTTGGTCTTCTAAACTCTAAAGCTTGAGCCGCATACATTAATTCTATTGCAAGAATTTTTTCAAGATTCTCTAATATTTGATTGAATTTCCGTCCTGAAATACTTCCCATAGACACATGGTCTTCTTGTCCTAAAGATGTTGGAATACTATCAGCAGATGGAGGAAAACACAAGGACTTGTTTTCAGTAACAAGAGCTGCGGTTGTGTACTGTGGGATCATAAATCCAGAGTTTAAACCTCCTGACTCTGTTAATAATCTTGGCAAACCATATTTTCCCTCAATCAGTAAATAACTTCTTCTGTCTGAAATATTACCTAACTCTGAAGCTGCGATAGATGCATAGTCTAATGCTATCGCCAATGGTTGGCCATGAAAATTGCCTCCAGATATTGCTGTTGTTTCACTTAAAACAATCGGGTTGTCTGTAACAGAATTCATTTCAATCTCTGCCAAATCGTTTAAATGATAAAAGGCATTTCTTGATGCGCCATGGACTTGAGGAATGCATCTCATAGAATATGGGTCTTGAACCCTTGCGCAATCTAAATGCGATTTAATGTTTTGTGAATCTTTAAAAAGCAATCGCATGCGTTCGGCTACTTTTAAATTTCCTTTAAAAGGTCGAATGGTATGCAACGCTTCTTTAAATGGTGATTCGCTGCCTTGGTAACCTTCAATACTCATTGCTCCAGCAACATCTGCTAAATCAAGAAGGTATCCCATTTTTTTCAACCCTGTAATTGTGTGAGCCAATATGAATTGTGTTCCGTTGATTAAAGCCAATCCTTCTTTTGATTGAAGTTGTATTGGTTCAAGGTTGTGATCTGATAAAACATCTTTTGCAGGAATTGTATTTTCTCCACTCCAAAACTCGCCTTCTCCTAACAACGGAAGAAACAAATGTGCCAATGGCGCCAAATCTCCTGATGCACCTACAGAGCCTTGTTCTGGCACAACCGGAATCAAATCATTTTCAATAAAATAAATAATCCGTTCTATCACCTCCAATCTAATTCCCGAAAATCCTAAACAAAGTGCATGAACTTTACAAATCATCATGATTTTTGAAAGGTCTTTCGATATTGGATTCCCAACACCAACGGCATGTGTGATCAATAAATTTATTTGAAGTTGGCTCGTTTCTTCTGGAGTAATTTGTACATCACATAAGGGGCCAAATCCAGTATTTATGCCATAAACAGCTTTGTTTGAATTAGCCAGTGTTTCAACTTTTTTTCTGCAATTGTTTACTTTTTCAATAGCATCAGCAGTAATTGAGGCTTTTAAGCTTCCGCTGGCTATTTGAATAACTTTATTTACTGTGAGATGATCTATTCCGTATTTAAACATAATTTCTCTTAATTCACCTTTTTGGTAATTACAAAGTTATTTTAATTTTAATAATAATTTAATCTAATGAAGGTTAATATAAAATAAGAACGCCGCTTCAAATTTGAAGCGGCGTTTCACTAATCAACCAATTATTATGCTATTAATCTAAAATTCAAGATCAGCAACAATATCAAATTCGTCATAAATGGCTTTATCTTTTAAGCCGTCAAAAAAACTTGTCGAACCATATCTTACATCAAATTTTGAACGGTCTATTTTAATAGTAGCATTTGCTTTACTCCCATAGACTGATAAATCAAATGTAATAGTTTCAGTTGTTCCTTTTATAGTTATATCTCCTGTGACTTCATAAGAGTTTTTACCTGTAGCTTTTACATTGGTAAATACCAAGCTTGCTGTCGGATATTTTTCTACCCCAAAGAAATCATCACTTTTTAAGTGTCCATCTAATTTGTCTTTGTATTCTCCTTGAAGGTCTGTAGAACCAATGGTAGTCATATCTATAACAAAGTTTCCTCCTACTAATTTTTCATCGCTAAATTCTAAAGCTCCTTCGTTAATTGCAATGGTCCCTTCATGTGAACCTGTTACTTTATAACCTTTCCAAACGACTTTACTTGCTTCTATATTTACCTGCTTTTCATCTTTTTCTACTGTAGCATATGAAACGCTTGAAAAAGCAATTATGGCAGTCATCGCTATAGGTTTAATTTTGTTTTTCATTTTTATAATTTTTAGTGTTTAACATTTATACTACAAATGTCTTGAATGATAGTGTCAATAAAAATGAAGTAGTTTATTAAATGATATTAAACTAGTTTAACATTAGCTTTCTTGCGTAAGTTGACTTTTAATTTTACTTAAAAATTCTTTGGTGATTCCTAGATAAGAAGCTATCATATATTGAGGGATGCGTTGTTCAATACTTGGGTAACTGTTCCTGAAGATTATGTAGCGTTCTTTAGCTGTTAGACTAAAGTTTCTAATAATTCGTTTTTGTGTAGCTGCTAAACCTCTTTCAACTATTTTCCTGAAGAATCTTTCTAATTTGGGAATTTTTATATAAATGTTTTCCATCTTGTCAAACGGAAACTGGATAAGCTCTGTATCCTCTAAACATTGAATATTAAAATCTGAAGGTATCTGGTTAATAAAACTTCCTATGTCTGAAACCCACCAGTCTTCGATTCCGAGCATGATTACATGTTCTTGGCCATCGTCATCAACATAAAACATCTTTGTACACCCTTTTATAATGAAAGAACTGGTCTTACAGACGTCTCCTTGTTGTAGAACAAATTGTCCTTTTAAATACTTTCTAGATGAAAGATTGGCCTTCAAATATAAAATCTCTTCACTTGTAAGCTCAACAAAGTTTTGAATATAGGTTAGAAGTGGTTGGATATTCATAATCTTTTAGATAGACTTTTAAGTGAAACAAGGTATTGAAAAAACATGGATTAAAAACGAAGCCTTGCAAATATGCAAGGCTTTAAAAGCATTTAAAGTGGTCCCAACTGGGCTCGAACCAGTGACCCTCTGATTATGAGTCAGATGCTCTAACCAACTGAGCTATGGGACCAAAATTGGCTGCAAATCTAATATTATTTTTAAAACCCTACAAGCGTTTATTTCTTTAAAGGTATTTCCTGACATAGCTCTATGAGTACTCCATTTGATGATTTTGGATGAAGAAAAACGACCAATTTATTATCCGCTCCTTTTTTAGGTTCCTTATTTAAAATTCTAAATCCTTCTTTTTCTAACCTATCAACTTCAGATTTTATGTCATCCACATCAAACGCAATGTGATGAATTCCTTCCCCTTTTTTTTCAATAAATTTTGCAATTGGACTTTTTTCGTCGGTAGCTTCGAGCAATTCGATTTTATTATTACCAATTTTAAAGAATGATGTGTTGACGCCTTCACTTTCAACAGATTCTATTTTATAATGAGCTTCGCCAAATAGTTTTTCAAAAAGAACATTGGATGTTTTCAAATCTTTAACCGCAATGCCTATATGCTCAATTTTATTCATATTTTTATACGTTTAAGGTAATGTACAAATTTTGTAAATCAAAAGTAAGATAATCTTTAAATATCAACTATTTTTGCATTATGGAAGAAAGTCAAAGACAAAAGAAAATTGCATCTTTATTAAAAGCAGACCTTGTAGATGTTTTACAAAGCAGTGCTACTCAAGGTGGTATGAAAGGTGTTATTATTTCTGTATCTAAAGTAAGAGTAACTGTAGATTTGTCGATCGCAAAAGTATATTTAAGTATTTTTCCAAATAACAAAGGGAAAGAGCTTATTGAAGGCATAAAATCTAACGCGCATCTCATTAAGCATGAACTTGCGCAACGCACCAAGCATCAATTAAGACGAATGCCTCAATTAGAGTTTTTTATTGATGATTCTTTAGAATATATTGATGGAATAGAAAAATCGCTTAAAGGAAAAGAAAACCCTATTTCAAATCCGGATCTTTTAGGCAAAAGAAAAAAATCATAATTGAACGTTTCCTTATACATCGCAAAACGATATTTGCTCTCTAAAAGCAGTAACAATGCTATTAATTTTATATCTATTATTGCGGCAATTGGTGTTATTCTGGGTTCTGCTTCCCTTTTTGTTGTGCTTGCTGGTTTTGCCGGATTAAAGGATTTTACGTTAGAGTTTTCTTCGTTGGTTGATCCAGATTTAAAAGCTGTTCCGGCAACAGGAAAATCTTTTGTGCTTTATGAAAAAGAAAAAAAAGAATTAAGTGGCATTGAAGGTATTGCAAATTACTCTCAAATTATTGAAGAGCGCATCATTGTCTCTTTTGATGATAAAAACTATTTGGCTTCCATAAAAGGAGTAGATGAAAATTACCAAAAAGTAAATAATATTGATTCTGTTATTCAGTATGGCAATTGGTTGACTCAAGAAACCAACGAGATTGTTGTTGGTTGGGGAATTTCCAACAATTTATCTTTTGGTGTTTTAGATTATGGCAAAACAGTAAATCTTTACGTGCCAAAGCCTGGTAAAGGTCAAATTACCTCAAGAGAAGATGCCTTTAATTTAGTAAGTGCTATTAATGTTGGAATTTTTGACATTAACGAAAACTTAAACGATACTTATGTTTTTGCTCCTATTGGTCTTGCTCAAGAGCTACTAAATTATTCATCAAATCAAGTTTCTGCATTGGAATTTAAATTAAAAGCAGGTTCAGATGAAGAATTGGTTAGAACTAAATTAGAATTTGTTTTAGGAAATAATGTCATTCTAAAAAATAGAACCCAACTAAATACTACGCTTTACAAGATGTTAAATACCGAAAACCTTGCAGTGTATTTAATATTTACATTGGTGTTGATTATTGCACTTTTTAATGTTATCGGCTCTATTATCATGATGATTTTGGACAAGAAAACTAGTCTGAATACTTTATTCAATCTTGGTGCAGGAATTAAAAATATTCGTAAAATATTCTTTCTTCAAGGTTCCTTGATGAGTATAGCAGGTGGTTTAATTGGTATATTTCTGGGTTTTGTTTTAGTTGTTCTTCAACAACAATTATCTTTACTTATGATTACACCAAGTCTGCCTTATCCGGTAAGCTTGAAGCCAATGAATTTTGTATTGGTGTTTGTTACTATTTCTGTTTTAGGAATTATTGCTTCTAAAATAGCATCGAGTAGAGTTACCAAAACATTTGCGAGTACTTATACAATGTGATAATCTGAAAATCTTTCGAGCACCTCATCAAAAGCAGCAAATACATCTTTGCTTTCGTCACTTGTTACCATTTTCATTCTATATTCTTTAAAATGAGGAATGCCTTTAAAATAATTGGTATAATGTCTTCGTGTTTCAAAAACACCTAGTTTTTCTCCTTTCCAATCTATTGCCATTTCAAGATGTCTTCTAGCGGCTTCAACACGCTCTTGAATAGTAATGGGCTCTAAATGCCTTCCTGTTTTAAAATAATGTTTTACCTGTTTAAAAAACCAAGGGTTTCCAATACTTGCTCTGCCAATCATGGCACCATCAAGACCATAAACATCTCTCATTTCTTTCGCCTTTTCTGGCGTATCAATATCACCATTTCCAAAAACAGGAATGTGCATTCGTGGATTGTTTTTTACTTCAGCAATAGGTTTCCAGTCAGCTTCTCCTTTGTACATTTGTGCTCTTGTACGTCCATGAATTGCAATGGCTTTACAGCCAACATCCTGAAGCCTTTCAGCAACCTCAACAATTTTTATAGAATCGTAATCCCATCCCAAACGGGTTTTTACCGTTATGGGTAAATTGGTGCGTTTTACCATTTCTGCTGTTAGTTTCTCCATCAAACAAACATCTTTTAAAATACCTGCTCCTGCTCCTTTACTTACTACTTTTTTTACCGGGCAACCAAAATTAATATCTATTATATCTGGATTAGATTTTTCAACAATATCAATAGTCTGCAGCATGCTGTCTAAATTGGCTCCAAAAATTTGAATTCCAACTGGACGCTCCTTTTCATAAATATCTAACTTCATAACACTTTTTGCTGCGTTACGAATTAACCCTTCGCTAGACACAAATTCGGTATATACAACATCTGCGCCTTGTTCTTTGCACAACGCTCGAAAAGGAGGATCACTAACATCTTCCATTGGCGCTAAAAGCAATGGAAAATCGGGAAGTTCTATGTTGTCTATTTTTAACAAATCTTAAAATTCAATTTCCGTTTCAACTTCTTCTCCGTTTCTATCCACAATAACTTTGGTTTTATCTCCTTTTTCAAAAACCGAAAGCGATCTCATATAACTCATCAAATCTGTAATGGTGCTATCACCCAGTTTTACTACAATATCACCTTTTTGCAATCCTGCTCTTTGTGCTGGTTTATCTTCGCTTATACCATCTATGCGCATTCCTTTTCCATCAAATAAATAGTCTGGCAC
>DATGBV010000394.1:0-2419 GCA_035312485.1 Flavobacteriaceae bacterium
TTTTTGAATTATTTTTTAACAACAATACTTTGTAAACTCTTTTTGTGTCTCTAACATTATTGTAATTTACTTTATATTGGGAGTTTTCAATTGCCCAACCTGGATAGGCTTTTAGCACACTTGTTCTAACGGGAACACTTAACTTTACTCCTACATAGTGTTCTGTTGTAGTTAAAATTTCACCATCAGAACTAAACATTGCTGTAATAGAACCTATTGGGGATTTAAAAACCACTTTAAATGGTCTTGAACTGCCATCAAATGATTTGGCGTTTTTAACGTTAAATATTGCCGCTTTCTCTTCCAAGTCCTTTACACGCCTAGACATGGTTACATCTATTACATTGTTTATATAGTTAATGTTGATTATATTAGGATTACCCCACTTTTTATGCAAGGTTGGTAGATGATCTGAATTTAGGGCTAGGGAATTATTAAATTCCTGTTCCGATTTTGGGAATCCGTTATCTAGTTGTTGTGAATACATATGGCTGGTAAAACCAATTAAGAATAAACCAATTACAAACTTTTTCATAATTATATATTTTAAAGGTTAATAAATAATGACAAAGCAAATATTATCCAATTATTGCTGTCGTACTTAATAAGTATGTTGTAATTGATTTAATGTTTATTTGAAAGTATTATACGCATAATCTCAATCCTTTAAACCATGTTGCATTTTGAGGCTAAAAAGCCTTAAAAGACACCAGGGTGGAAAAATTGTCGTTAATAGGAATACCTATAAACAAGATTCAAAAAAAATGTCGGAATTTATTTTTGTTATTAACCTTAAGCACGTTATTGTTCAGCATAATTCCCCAAGTTCATTTTATTTAAAATGGTTAAAAACCGTGGTTCGTTGTGAAGATTGTAGAAATTCGGGTCGTATTTTATGATATGCATTTCAATTGGATTCTTAATTAAAGTTGTTTCAAGCCATTGCAGTGCGTTATTTTTATTTCCTATAAAGGCATACTTTTGTGCTAACCAATAGGTGTTTACATTAGAACTTCCTGATTTTTCATCAAGATCAATAATCCATTGGTAAACACCTTTAATACCCGATTTCCTGTAAGCTTTTCTAATAGCCATGGCATTTTCTTTGTTCCCTGTATCTAAATTCCAGCTTTTCTCCAGTTCATCAATTGCCTTGTCATCTTTAGCCTGTTTTACATAGTTTTCAAAATTTACCCAATAGGAAAACAAATTATCGTTGTCTATTTCTTGAGCCCTCGCAGTTTCTAAAAATGCTTTTTCAAAATCACCCTGCTGTAAATAAAACTTGGAACTAATCATTAATTCAAAATAAGATAGTGGGTCCAATAAGAGGGCCTGATCTATTTCTTTGCGAGACTCAACAAAATCACCTTTTATAAAATGTAAAAAAATAGCATAATGAAAATGCGCATTGGCATTATTTGGATTAAGTGAAATAGCCAATTGTAGCTCTTTTTCTGCTTTCTTCCAGTCCCATTCAATTCTTCCTGAAAATATAGCAAGAACAGTATGTGCCTTTGAAATATGATTGTCTAATGCGATAGATTTTAATACTATTTCTTTAGCCTTTTCCAAATCTTTAATATCCGTTAATCCAAATATATTTTTATTAAGAATGGCATCTGCTAGTTCAGCATAGGCTAAAGCAAATTCTGGATCTTTTTTGATTGCCTGTTCAAAGTATTTAATTCCTATGTTTATTTCATCAACATTCGCTTTAGAAGAAAAAAACTTTCCCTTTAAATATAGATTATATGCATCAATTTCCATAGTTGGAATGCTCTCTATTAATTGCTTTTCTTTAGGGGAAAGGGTTACACTTAATTCTGTAGCAACTTGTTTAGCAATTTCACTCTCTAGAAAGAATATATTTTTGTATGCCCTTACAAAACTTTGGGACCAAATATGTTCATCCTTTTTAGCATCAACCAATTGAACAATTACCCTAACAGAATCTTGGTAAATTTGTACACTGGATTCAATAATATAAGACACTTGCAATTCTCTGGCAATTTCTGGAATCGCTTTTTTGGTATCACGATACTGTTCCATGCTAGATCTAGATATAACCCTAAATTCCTTAATGGCAGACAAATAATTTAAAATATCTTCCATCACTCCATCGGCAAAGTATTGATTCTCTTTATTGTCGCTTAAATTTTTAATAGGAAGTACTGCTATAAATTTTTCATTAATCTCTATTTTTTTATGCTTTGCAAATCCAGATTCATTGGAATTTTTTAGAATGTAAAAAAATATTGATATAATAACTGCTACCATTACGATATAGACCAATAGAATTTTTGGTCTTGATATCTTCTTAATGATTGATTTTGTTTCGTATGGAGTACCATATTTTACATTTGCATCGCCCTCAATGGATTTCCTGAATTTTACTTCACCCGGAGGATAACCAAAA
>DATGBV010000395.1:0-2562 GCA_035312485.1 Flavobacteriaceae bacterium
GCTACTACTAATAGTTTAACATGTGTACAAGTAGATAATGTTATGGATGCTGAAAACAAAGGAGGTTGGAATTTTGACGGAGGCATATATTTTGATACAAATTGCCCAGGCTTGAATACAGATGATTTTAATTTGAATACTGTTTCCATTTATCCAAATCCTGTAAAAAATATCGCAAAAATTCATTCAGATTTTAATGTTCAATATCGCTTAATAAATATTCAGGGACAGGAAATACTTAAAGGCGATATTGTTTCAGGTGTTGGTCAATTAGACTTATCAACTATTTCTAATGGTCTATATTTTTTACACTTTGAATCAACTAGTGGAGGTGCCGTTAAAAAGATTATTAAGCAATAGTTTTAAAATTGTAAACACCTGAAAAACAGAAAAAAACCGTTAAAAAAAGAATTTTTTTATTATCTTGTAGGAGCGAAGTAAACATTTTCAACTGATAATATTTTATTGCCTTAAACTTGCTGTGTTAATCTGTTTACCACTTCATGTTATGTTATTCACTAAAAATAATATGATATGAAAATAAAATTACTTTCCGTTATTCTTGTGCTAATCAGTTGTGTGGGTTTTTCGCAAAACACACTTATTCCTGATTCAAATTTTGAACAAGCATTAATTGATGCTGGTATTGATACCGATGGTATGTTGGACGGTGATGTAGCTACTACAGATATCAGTGGTGTGACGTTTCTTAATGTTGGATTTAAAAACATTTCAAATTTACAGGGAATTGAAGATTTTACCTCTTTGCAAACTTTACATTGTCAGGCAAATCAACTTACCTCCTTAATTTTGCCAGATACATCAACGTTAGGAACTGTAATTTGCTTTAACAATGATTTAATGGCGTTGGATGTTTCAGACAATCCTAATTTAGGAACTTTAGATTGTAGTAACAATCCAAATTTGGGGAGCATAGATGTTTTAAATAATGCGAGTTTAGGATATTTAAATTGTAATAATACAGGATTAACTGCTTTGGATGTAACAAATAACCCTGCACTGTATTATTTACATTTTGGTCAAAATAGTATATCAACAATCGATTTATCCAATAATACGGCACTAACTGAATTGTATGTGCAATTTAATACACTTACTGAATTAGATGTGTCAAACAATACATTATTAAGATATTTTTATTGTTATTTAAACCCAAACCTTATAAGTCTAGACGTCTCAAATACAACCCAACTTTGGCAATTATATTGAGACAGAACTGGGCTACAATATTTAAATCTCCAAAATGGACATAATGATGTATTGGATAGAATGTATGCATATACTAATCCTAGCCTTACATGTATTCAGGTTGATGATGTTGATGAGGCCAATATGAAACCAAGCTGGTATAAAGACGACGGAATCGCTGATTATATGCTGTCATGTCCTGGATTAAGTACAAATAAGTTTGATTTTTCAAGTTTTTTAATATATCCCAATCCAACAAAAGATATTTTTGAAATAGACTTGAATATTGTTGTTGATTACAAGCTGCATAATATTCTAGGGCAAGAAGTTTTAAGTGGCACTTTTGCACAAGGCTTAAATAAACTTGATGTTTCTTCAATCTCGAGTGGACTTTACATATTAAACTTAAATAGTGAAATAGGAAGCATTTCCAAAAAGTTGGTTAAAAATTAATTAAGTTAAAACAAATCATTCAGTACTTTAGCCAATCTAATACCACTTATTTGTAATTGAGAACGAACTGTATCAAAAAACAAGTAGGAATAACGGTATCGTAAATTTTCATCTTGCTCTGCAGATTCATATACTTTTCTTGTAAGTATATGTGTTTCGTTTACCCAATCTACAATAGAGCCTTCTTGAATAGCTTTTACTTGTTGCTTGCTTAAAACATCGGCATTTTCGGCCAATTCATTGTAACCCATACCATAGCTTTCTATCATTTCCGAATCCCAAACACGATGCAAATTGGAGTCTTTATAAAACCATTGTAATTTAAAATCATTTCCTCCTTTGTCTTCTTCCAGACCAATATGCATAGGCTGGTGAAGATCTCCGATGAGGTGAATAAGTAGTTTTAGATAGAATGCCTTATCATCATCAGAACTATTTTTATCCTTAATAACTGTTTTACAGTATTCAATTCCAGTAACCAAATCACCAGCAGGATTTTTTTTTGAGTTTTCGTAATCAGATTCTAAAGGCATATTGATATAATGCCAAGTATAAAATTCATTGTAACGTCTGTCTGATTTTATTTCATCAGCAAAAGTTGAAACAAAAGCCAAAGATTTGCTTTTAAGCAAGCGTTTAATTTGGCGTTTGGTTTTACCCTTTAAATATTGATCTGCTATTTCGCCGACAACTCTGTGTCCCGTTGAGCCCCAATCACCCTCTGCTTGTATATTGTGGACACTAACTAGAAAGATTGCAACAAGAAGAATTATATTTTTTTTCATAATACCCAATAGTTTATTCGCTAATGTATAAATTATGTGTGTTAAATTTAAAATAAGTGCGTTAATAAAGACATAAAATAATTCACTTGCTAATGCTACGTATAATTCAGTAATT
>DATGBV010000396.1:0-6225 GCA_035312485.1 Flavobacteriaceae bacterium
CTACCAATTCTTCCTCAAGCTTGGCTTCTGGATCTACTCTTAACTTTCCTGGCTTTTCAGGATCATTCTGCAATCTGTAATGAGTTACAACCGCACATTCTTTTGCAAACCCTTCCGCATTTTTTTCCTCTGCTTCAAACAAACTTTTTGGAATAAATAAGGGAAAATATGCATTTTGATGTCCTGTTTCTTTAAACATTCTATCTAATTCAGCTTGCATTTTCTCCCAAATTGCAAAACCATATGGCTTAATCACCATACATCCTCTTACTGCTGAATTCTCCGCTAGGTCTGCCTTTACAACAAGTTCGTTATACCATTTGGAATAATCTTGGGTCCTACTTGTAAGTTTTTTACTCATATACAGGATTTTGGCACAAAAATTGTGACTATGTTAAATATAAAAATAGTTCAGCAAAACTAACTATTTTTGTTATGTTCAACAATTAAATTAATGAGATATGCGATTTAATAACTACTCTAAAATGAATATGCCATTCTTGGCATTTGTTGGAATGCTGTTTGGTTTAACATCATGTGGCTCTTATCAATATGTTGGTGAAAGAGGTCAAGGTGATTACCAAAGATATGAAACCGGTGTTGAATACGCTGAAGAAACTCCTCAAGTAGCTAGTAATAGCGCTTATTATCAAAATTATTTTAAAGAAAAATCTTTAGAATATGAAACTGGTAATGGTGAAGATGAAATATTTACAGATATAGATTCTTATGAAGGAAATTACGACGCAGAAAATGATTCATTAAACGTTGAATATGCAAGTTATGGTGGTTGGGGACAAAATAGTAGTGAAATTTCTATAAACGTATATCCTAATTATAATTGGTATAGACCTTATTATGCTTGGGGATATGGTTATTATGGATGGAATTGGGGATATAATTATGGATGGGGCTACCCTTTCTATTGTCCTCCATATTACGGTGGTTACTACTCTCATTATTATGGTTATTACCCATATTATGGTGGTTACTATGCCTACAATAGCTATTACAGATATGGTTATCCTTACAGAAATTATGGTTACTATGGAAGAAACTATTCTTATGGAAGAAATTATACCTATGGAAGACGAGGTAGTGATACCTACGGAAGAAGATCGTCTGTTGCATATAATGGAAGAAATAGTGTTTCTAGAACAAACACCAGATCAAATATCTCGAGAGCTAATACTAGAACAAACATCTCAAGATCTAGTGTAAATAATAATGTTTCCAGAAATAGATTAAGCAGTAGAACTTCTTTATACAACTCTAGAAATTCAATCACCAATGGTTCTAACTTAAGAGCAAACGTTGTAAGAAGAAATTCGTTAAGTACTAACAGAACAAGAAGCTACAATAATACCAGACCAAGCAATTCAAGTTCAATTAACAGATCCAGACCTACTAGGTCTTCAGGAAATATTTCAAGGTCGTCAACAAGAAGTAGATCGAGTTCTAATGTATCTAGGTCTAGATCTACACCAAGTAGAAGCAGTTCTAATGTATCTAGGTCTAGATCTACACCAAGTAGAAGTAGTGGTTCAGTACGTTCTTCAAGCCCAAGTAGAAGCAGAAGAAGATAGAAATTAAACTAGAAATTTTTCTTTAATAAACAAAAGTATGAAAAAGGTAATTTTACTATTCATAGGTGTGCTTTGTATGCCTATAGTTAACGCTCAAAACATTAATGATGCGTTGCGATATTCTCAAAATGAAATTCAAGGAACAGCAAGATTTAGAGCAATGGGTGGTGCTTTTGGTGCTGTTGGAGGAGACCAGAGTTCAATAAGTTTAAATCCTGCTGGTTCAGCTTTATTCAATAGCAGTGAGGCTTCAGTAACATTTTCAAGTATACATAATGAAAATGATACCCAGTATTTTAATGGTTTTAGTAACTCTTCGGATGCAAATTTAGATTTTCAACAAGCTGGCGTGACTTTTGTATTTAGTAGTTGGGACTCTCCTTGGAAAAGATTAACCCTAAGTGTTGGCTATGATAAATTTCAAAATTTTAACGATGAGTGGTTTGCATTTGGTACCAATACAAATTCTATTGACAGTTACTTTTTACACTATGCCCAAGGGTTACCATTAAGTGAAATTTCTGCTTTTCCTGGAGAATCAATCTCTAGTGCATACGCAGATATAGGCAGTATTTACGGATTTGGAAACCAGCAGGCTTTTTTGGGTTATGAATCTTACATTTTAGAGCCTGAAATGGAAACTGACGAAAATACTTTATACTTCAGTAATATTGCTCCTGGTGAATTTGATCAAGAATATTTTTATGCTGCTACAGGCTACAATGGCAAGGTCACTTTTAACGCTGCAACACAATACCAAGACAATTTATTTTTAGGTTTAAACTTAAACTCTCATATTCTAAATTATGATAGATCGACCAGTTTTTATGAAGGAAACTCTAACTCAGGTTCTCTGGTGAATGAAGTTGGCTTCGATAATTTCTTATCAACTTATGGCTGGGGTTTTTCGTTTCAATTAGGAGGGATTTTAAAACTTAATGATTTTTTTAGGGTGGGATTAACTTATGATTCTCCAACGTGGCTAACCATTGAAGAGGAAACTTCGCAATTTATCTCTACCGTTCGAAATGAGTCTGGTACTAATATTACACAAATTATAGATCCTAGAATTGTGAATGTTTTTCCTTCATACAAATTACAAACTCCTGGAAAGGTTACTGGTAGTTTAGCATTTGTATTTCAAAACCAAGGAATTATAAGCTTTGATTATTCAATGAAAGACTATGGAAATACTAAATTCAAACCAACTTCTGATTCATATTTTGCAGTTCAAAACAATATAATTAGTGAACGGTTAACCTCTGCTTCTACCTATAAAATTGGAGGAGAATATAATTATGAAAGATTTAGCTTTAGAGGTGGTTATCGTTTTGAGGAATCTCCTTATAAAGACAATACAATTGATGATTTAACAGGCTATTCTTTAGGTATTGGATACAATTTTGGAAAAACCCGATTAGATATAACTTACGACCATTCTACACAAAATAGAAACTATCAATTATTTGATGTTGGATTAACAGACAGCGCAAATATTGACAACAAAAAATCTAATGTAATGCTTTCATTAAGTTTTAATATTTAAACTAGAAGAAGGCTTGGATTAAAAACCCAAGCCTTCTTTCTTACCTTATCGTTTAAGGGCAAAATGGGATTTAAAGATTCTCGTTGTGCCATTATTGGGTTCTTCAAACTCTACAGTAAACCAATAATCGCTTGAAGGTAACGGATCACCATTAAAAGTCCCATCCCATCCTGGTCCTGTTGGATCTAATTGTTTCAGTAATTTACCATAACGATCGTATATGTATATTTTAGCAAAAGGTTGATTTTCAATTCCATAAATATTCCAACTATTATTATATGCATCTCCATTTGGAGTAAAAAATCTAGGATAATCTATAACTGTCTCCATTTGAAAAATCTCATTACAATTGTATAAATCTCTAACATATACTGTATGCTGTCCACCTGACACATTTTCAAACCGTGAAGACAGTTGCCATAATCCATGATCTAAACTGTACTCATAAGTACCATTTCCAGAAACGGATACTTCAATAATATCATCATTAGAAAATGCTTCAGAAATAACATTTATAGTTATACTCTGCGGAGGGTAAGACGCAATAACCTCTGTGATTGCAGGTATTGTACAACCAGTAACTATATTTGTTGCCAACACTGAATAAGTTCCGCCAGATATAGGATCGTAGAATGAATCTATTGCACCAGCAATTTCATTACCAGGAACTGGATCTCCCAAATACCATTGAAATGAAAAATCTGAAGAGCTTAATTGAGTATCAATTGGCGGGTTTGTTAAGAATGTTTCTAAAGTTGAAGGAATTCTTTGTTCAGTACTAGACAAACAAATAACATACTGATCTTCGATTGCAATTTCAGGAACTGGATTTACAATTAAAGTAATAGGTACAATAACAAAACATTGATTTGCAACAGGAGTAACTCTTGCATATATAGTTTGTGTCACAGCTTGAGTATTTACAAAGCTTAAAGGATTTGAAATACTATTTGAATTTCCTGCAATAGCATCCGCTTCAATCTCATAATAGTCAAATGTGAAGTTTAAAGGGTCTAAACCGTTTAAAATTTGAGTTTCTCTACGTGTTAAATCGAAGTTATCAAAACCATCATTATCTACTTCACACTCCTCAATGGTCATTGGAGTAGTATTTAAATTTTCATATAAAATAGTCTCTAATGATAGAGTTACTGTAGAATTACATGTATTTGTACCGGTTGCTAAAACAATAATATCTCTATTAAATGAGGTATTATTATAAGCGCTAGGTGATACTATTGGGTTATTATTATCTAAATCTGTTTGTGTTTCAAAATATGATAACATTATTGATGTATCTCCACCAGTAATTTGATCTTCCCTTAATGTTAAATCATAAACCGTATTTACTTGATCACTACAAATCTGAATGACATCAGGTTGAAATATTATTGGATTTGGATTTACAATCAACTTTAGTGTCATGTCTGTACTCACACATTCTCCAATATCTCCTACTCCATTTGCATTATCATCAAATTGTGCTCTTACGTAAATGGTTTGCGGATTAGTAAGATTAGTATAAGGTGAAACAATTGCATTTGCATTATTTTCTGCATCAGTTATTGTTTCATGGTATGATATTAAAATATCTTGTGTTTGATTTCCTATAACTTCAGAATCTTTTGTTGGTAAATCAAAATTTGCTTGACTATTACCACATAATATATAATCGCTAATAGTATGCTCCAAAGGAACAGGATCAACAGTTAAAGTAATATATTCACCCAATCCTAAACAAGCATTAAGCGCATTGCTATCAACTCTAACCACAATATTTTGAACATTTGGTGAAACATCGTTCCTATGATTACTTATATCTGCTATTTCATTATTTTCTTGAAGCGCATCATTAAAGTTTGTATAATAAGTAACTGTTAATGTTTGTCCAGGCGGAAATTGTGCCAATATTTGTGCTGTAGCATCACTAAAGTCAAAAGTAGCAACTCCATTAGCATTGTCATTATCTATTTGATAATCATCACATACATTATAATTTAAATTAAAAACTAAAGGTATCTGTGTTGCACTTACTACCAAATTTATCTGTGCAGTTTTATAGCATTCATTCGTTGCTTCTATTCTAGCATAAACTGTTCCAGATAACGGAACTGGATTCGCATAGTTTAAATAATTTGAAATTTGATCTGCTACCAAACCACCTTGTGCCTCTGCTAGAGTTAAATAATATGTAAATGTTTCGTTTATAGCATTACTAGAAATTAAGCCATTTGCTTCTGTTAAATTAAACATCGTGAAGCCATCGTTGTCATCATCACATTGGAACAAGTCTACAATTGGAGTTACAATAGGATTTAAATTTACTATTAAACTAAAGCTGGTTGTACTATAGCAGTCTGTATTTAAAATATTTTCAATTCTTACAAAAATAGTTTGAGGACTTGAAGAATTTACTATTGGTGTTGTTATTTCTGTTGCTGGTAATCCTGCATCAGCATCGGTTTGGGAATAATAAAATTGTACATCAAAATCTGATGAAGATTGGCTTCCTAGCACTTCACTTTCTTTAACAGAAAGGTCAAAAGTTGTTGTACTTGTATCACTACACAGAACAAAATCTGAAACTGGATTTGCTATTGGATCTAAATACACATTAATGTTAAACGATCCAACATCAAAACAATCAATCAAGTCTGTCGAGATATTTTCAACTCTAACGTAAATGGTCTCTGATGGCAAAGTGTTGGTATAATTTAACGGAAGAGGATTATTTCCAGAATTAGCATCCGTCATATCAGCATAATATGTAACATCAAAAATTCCTGGATCTAATCCATTCAAAACTTCTGAATTTTTGGTACTAAAATCAAACTGCACTAAACCATCATCATCACAAAGAATATAATCTGTTATGGAAGGATTAACTGTTGGTGTTTCAAAAAATGCAACATTATAATTATAAGTTTGTAATAAATTACTTCCTGCATCAAATGCTTCTGCACTATAAAAATTTGTTGTTGTTACATCATAAGTTGCAGTATTAACTCCAGCAATTGCCACAAAATTTCCTGAACCATCATCTTCATACCAAATATAATCTGTTGCGTTGGTCGTTGTAGCATCCAGTGTGAT
>DATGBV010000397.1:0-9085 GCA_035312485.1 Flavobacteriaceae bacterium
TGCCCACCCTGGTTAGAAAACATGACCATGGCTTCAGATTTAAAATCGAAGATCATAACCGTTTTTCCTCCAGATTTTTTCATGTCTTCATTTTCCACATCCATACCATAATAGTCTTTGTGTGTGTTAAGGAAATAATTCATAACGGTTTCGGTATTTTTTGATTTCTTTTTGCCTGTTATTTCCATTTTGGTTTTAAACAACCAATCAAACACATAGGTGTCTGGTAAATTTTCCGCTTTATTGTTTTTTGAACCCAAGAGTCCTTGTAATACCTTTTGAGTAGGGTCTTGAGCGTAAAAAGAATGACTAATAAAAAGGAATAATGTAATAAATGTTGTGATTTTGGTTTTCATTGTTCTTAATTTTTTTGTTCGTCTTTTTTATTGTGTTTCCAAGGTTCTAAACCTTTTTCTATTGGAAGTATCTTGCCTAAAGGGCCAGGTATCATGGATTGCTCTACAGCATCTGGGAGTTTTACCGTTACGGGCTTATAGCTGAAAACAAATTTTCCTGAATTGTTTTTACTATCATCTGCAAACTGTGAATTGGTAGAGATAATGTTTAATTCTCGTAATCTTCCTCGTAAATCGAATTGAATATAACTACCTATATATTCGGCATCGTTATAATCGAACCGTGTACATATGTTACCACCACAACTTACTTCTGACTGTTTATATAAATCATTTTTCTCAAAATGTTTAGGCTCATAAATAAATGCCATTTCCAGAATCAAGAAATTCATGGCTATGTCTAGTTTTGATAAAGCTTCGAATGCCTGATAATATGGAGTAGGTGGTAGTTTATAAGCTTGTGTTGTCATGCCAGCTGTCATAAAACCCATTGAGCTGGCAGGTAACAACGACATATTTTTGTACTGACCTTCCTCATCATCAAAGGCATAAAATTTACCTGTTCTATCATGATATATTGGATGTAGGATTGTTTCAGATTCGGTTCGCATAGCAATGACTTCCTTATCAAAATATGATGTTTGAACTAACACTCCTTTCTCATTATATAATGCCATGACCACATCTTTGTTAAAGAATTCTTCTGGTGAGTTTATTTCTAAATCCTCATATTCATCCTCATCATCAGTAACCATATTAGGGTCGTAGGCCGTACTGTCGTACTTTACTTCTTGACTGGTTTCCATGCCACGCTCATCGGCACGTTGTTTTAGTTTATCTAGAAGTTGTGCTTGCATGGTGTTGTATATTAGACATAATATCAAAAGCGTAATTATTTGTTTTGATTTCATAATTGTTCTTTAACAGTTTTTAATACAAGCTTTCCTTTTTTAGCATCTAGTATTTTTGTGCTTATTTTAGAAGTTTCTGATTTGTTACTTATTATAAACTGATCTCCTGGGAAAAACTGATCTCCTGGGAAAAACTGATCTCCTGGGAAAAACTGATCTCCAGGGAAGAATTGGTCTCCAGGGAAGAATTGGTCTCCAGGAAAAAATGTTTTGGATGTATCAATAGAGAGTATAGCATCTTTTAATGGTTCTACTTTGTAATAGCCATATAACATACCTTGATAAAATGTACTGTTAGGATATTTTTTTGATACAATTTTAGGGTCTTGCATTGTTTCATATAACTCAATATTTTGAAGTTTTTTGGTGTTTTGGTCTACAATAAAAATGACTTTAGTGCCATGAACTTGTTTAGAATCGTTTCCAGATAGTGAAAAACTCCTAATAGCACTTGCTAAGTAAGTAGAGCCATCCCTTCCATAACCTTCAACAGAAACCATACTAGGCATAAGTTTAAAATCTGGAATATGGATTATGGGAACTTTATTAATCATAATTCTTAAATTTCCTTTATCATAGTCTATAGTCAATACTTTCCAAGTGGCATTTAGATCTTCCAATTCACGTTTAAAAACATTATAAGTTGTACTTCCTTTTTCTTCATCAGTGTTTCCAAATCTAATACCATGCCTGTAGATTTGTAGCAGACCATAAGAGCCTTTGCCTTTTTCATTATCATAATATTCAACCATAGTTGTGCCTGGCCAAAATCGAAGCGTGTAAGATGTTGCATCATGAATAGTTGCTTTGTCAAAAAAGGCTTCAAATTCGATGGTGAAGTTATCTGATAGATAGTCTGTGCTACCTATTTTTGGTGTTATGATGGATTGATGGTCAAACTGAACCACTTTACTTCCATCTAAAATGGAGACAAAAGCGCCTCCTTTAAGCAATTCCCATTTAGAAGGAAAATCGTTTTCTCTGTCATCAAAAAAATCGTCGCGAAACGTTTGTGAGTAGGCTAGGCTTGTAGATAGGGCAATTAGAAAAATAATAAGGTTCTTCATAATTGCATAGGATTAAATAATTAAAAATCATTGAATTACATAAAGATATGAAAAATAATAATAAAAAAAGAGCTTAAAAAAAGCCCAATAATTATTGAGCTTTTAAAATTTATAAATTATAAAGATAATCTTATGAGTTACTTAAAATACTTCTGGATATTACAATTTTCTGAATCTCTGAGGTACCCTCATAAATTTGAGTGATTTTGGCATCACGCATCATTCGTTCTACATGATATTCTTTTACAAAACCGTTACCTCCATGAATTTGAACGGCTTCAACAGTAACGTCCATAGCAACTTGTGAGGCGTAAAGCTTTGCCATCGCACTTGATAGATCGTAATTCTTTTTGTTATCTTTTTCCCAAGCTGCTTTTAAACATAAATGTCTTGCAGCTTCTATTTGTGTTGCCATATCTGCTAATTTAAAAGCAATGGCCTGATGGTTGCAAATCTCTGTGCCAAAAGATTTTCTTTGCTTGGAATATTGTAAAGCTAATTCGTAGGCACCAGAGGCTATACCTAATGCTTGAGAGGCTATTCCAATCCGACCTCCAGATAGTGTTTTCATAGCAAATTTGAATCCAAAACCATCTTCTCCAATTCTATTTTCTTTAGGTACTTTTACATCATTAAATTGTAATGAGTGCGTATCACTACCTCGAATGCCCAGTTTGTTTTCTTTTGGTCCAATTTCAAATCCTTCCCAGCCTTTTTCGACTATAAAAGCATTAATGCCTTTATGTTTTTTTTCTGGATGTGTTTGAGCAATCACCAAATGATAATCTGCACTACCTCCATTGGTAATCCAATTTTTAGTACCATTTAAAATATAATGGTCACCTTTATCAATAGCAGTGGTTTTTTGAGATGTAGCATCACTACCAGCTTCAGGTTCACTTAAACAAAAAGCGCCCAGAGCTTGGCCAGATGCCAATTTCGTTAAATATTTTTCTTTTTGTTCTTCTGTTCCAAAAGCTTGAATGCCGTAGCATACTAAAGAATTGTTTACTGACATCACTACCGAAGCAGAAGCATCAACTTTAGATATTTCTTCCATTGCCAAAACATAAGAAACGGTATCTAAACCACTGCCACCATATTTTGGATCGATCATCATACCCATAAAACCTAGTTCAGCCATTTTCTTAATTTGCTCTTTGGGAAATTCTTGTTTTTCATCGCGCTCTATAACGCCGGGCAACAATTCGGTTTGGGCAAAATCTCTAGCGGCATCACGAATCATTAATTGTTCTTCTGAAAGACTAAAGTCCATATTTGTCTAAAATTATTGAATTCATAAAAAATGAGCTCAAAGATACGGTTTTGTTGATATTTTATCAATAAGTATTACTATTTTTACTTGATATGTTAAATGCAAAATATAAAGTTATTGGAGTCATGTCTGGAACGTCACTAGATGGAATAGATCTAGTGAGTGTTACGTTTGTATTTGAAGATGGATGGACGTTCAAAATACACGAATTTGAAACCATAAAATACAATTCTGATTGGAAACTTAAACTTAAAGATTTGGTAAATATTTCCATTAATGAAATAAAAACTATTGACGAAGAGTATACATTATATCTAGCAGAAGTAATTAACGATTTTATAGAAAAGCATAATATTAAAGATATTGATGCTGTTTGTTCTCACGGTCATACTGCATTACATCAACCTGACAAAGGAATTACGTATCAAATAGGTAACTTGCCTAAACTGACACCTTTAGTAAAACAAAAAGTTGTTTGCGATTTTAGAACTCAAGACGTACAACTTGGAGGGCAAGGAGCACCTTTGGTTCCTATTGGAGATAAATTACTATTTTCAGAATATGATTTTTGCATAAATTTGGGAGGTTTCGCAAATATATCTACCGAATTGGATTCACAAAGAATAGCTTATGATATTTGTCCTGTCAACATTGTTTTGAATCATTACGCAAGAAAATTGGGATTAGATTTTGACAATAATGGCCATTTAGCATCTACAGGAAAAATAATTGATTCTTTATTATCTAAATTAAATGCATTGAAATATTACTCACAAATACCTCCAAAATCTTTAGGTTTAGAGTGGGTTAATGAAACCATTTTTCTATTAATAGATTCTTATAATTTACAAATAGAAGATATTCTCCGAACCTTTGTTGAACATGTAAGTTGTCAAATTTCATCAGAAATAGAGAATAACAAAAATTCAAATATTTTAATAACTGGCGGAGGAGTATTTAACAAGTTTCTAATTAATAGAATTAAATCTTCGGCTAAAGGTCAAATTGTTATTCCTTCAAAAGAAATCATAGAATATAAAGAGGCATTAATTTTTGGTTTTTTGGGAGTTTTAAAGTTACGTAATCAGGTTAACTGTTTAAGAAGTGTAACAGGTGCCAAAAAAGACCATAGTTCTGGTAAGATTTTAATCGTTTAAAAATATTGTAAATTTAACACAATACACCTTTAGTTTTTTATATTTGTTAATGTGCAGTAATATTTTTTTAAATAGCTGAATTTAATTTTCACGAATACCAAGATATCGTAAATCAACTTTTGTAATATATTTTTTTATGGAAACAATCATTATTATAGTATTTGTTATTGGTTATCTCGCCATTACATTAGAGCACAATTTAAAAATTGATAAGCTTATACCAGCATTAGTGATGATGGCGATATGTTGGGCATTAATAGCTTTGGGATTAGAGCATTTTTCACAATGGTTTGATTCATCCAAGCATGCATTGCTGGATAATTTTGGTTTACTGGGCCATGAAGAAAAGATGCATCTAATGGAAGAAACTCTATTGCATCATCTAGGTAAAACAGCAGAGATCCTGGTGTTTTTGTTAGGCGCTATGACCATAGTTGAAATTATAGATTATTTTGATGGTTTCTCAACAATAAAAGGATATGTTAAAACAAAAAGTAAGAAAAAAATTCTTTGGATTTTTGGTTTTCTGGCATTTTTTCTTTCAGCCATAATCGATAATCTTACAGCAACAATAGTGCTCGTATCAATTCTACAAAAAATAATTCAAGACAGAAGTGTACGTATTTGGTACGCAGGCTTAATAATTATTGCTGCAAACGCAGGTGGAGCATGGTCTCCAATTGGAGATGTAACGACAACCATGCTTTGGATAGGTAACAAAGTAACAACAGGTCATCTGTTTATTTATTTATTCATTCCATCATTATTATGTATGATCGTGCCAACATTTATAGCATCATTTTTGCCAGCTTTTAGAGGAAAAATTGACAGGGAAGAAGATGACGATAAACCAAAGAATAAATTCAGTGCAACAATGCTTTATTTAGGTCTAGGAGGTATTGTAACTGTACCAATCTTTAAAACCGTTACTCATTTACCGCCTTATGTTGGTATGATGTTAGCTTTAGGAGTTGTAGCTGTTTTTGCAGAAATATATAGTAATTCGAGATTTACATTAAGTGACGTGCATTCTGAAGACGCTGATATTGTTGGTCATCATAGTCCTGTGCATTATTCTTTATCTAAAATTGAAATGCCAAGTATCTTATTCTTTTTAGGAATATTAATGGCCGTAGCAGCATTGGAATCGTTGGGTATATTATTTGGCTTTGCCACTACTCTTCAAGAAACAATGCCAATGCTAGGTACAGAATTGCATCACGAAGGCGTTTCAGATTTGGTAGTTCTTCTATTAGGTGTTGGGTCTGCAGTTATTGATAACGTACCATTGGTAGCTGCCAGCTTGGGTATGTTCTCTGAACCAATTGACAACGAGTTATGGCACTTTATAGCATATTCTGCAGGAACTGGAGGTAGTATGCTAATAATAGGTTCTGCAGCAGGAGTAGTAGCAATGGGAATGGAGAAAATAGACTTTTTCTGGTATTTGAGAAAAATTGCATGGTTAGCTTTAATAGGTTTCCTTGTAGGTTCTGTAGCTTTTATGTTTACCAGAACTTTATTTTAAAATATACTTAACAAACAAAAGTAGCGTTATATAATTGTTTTAGAAATAAAAAAATATTTATGTTAAATATCTTATTACAAAACTCGCAAGAAGGTACAGAGTTATTAACTGATGGAGAATCAGTTGAAAAAACATTATCTATAATAGAATTAATTGGAAGTGGTGGTATTGCAGGGCAGGTCATAATTGGTGTACTGTTTATGTTACTCATGGTCGCTATTTATATTTATTTTGAAAGATTATTTGCTATTAAAGCAGCATCAAAAGTAGATGCTAATTTTATGAACCAAATAAAAGATCATGTTTCACAAGGTAAGGTAGATGCGGCTCAAATGCTTTGTGCTCAAGTTAATTCGCCAGTTTCAAGATTAATTAGTAAAGGTATTACCAGAATAGGTAAACCATTAGAAGACATCAATACGGCCATAGAAAATGCTGGTCGTTTAGAAATTTACGGTCTTGAAAAAAATGTAAGTATGCTGGCCACAATTTCGGGAGCAGCACCTATGATTGGATTTCTTGGTACAGTAATTGGTATGATATTAGCAATATTTGAACTTGCCAATGCAGGAGGTACAATTCAAATGGATGTTCTTGCAAGTGGATTATATACAGCAATGACAACGACCGTTGCTGGACTTATCGTAGGTATTATAGCCTACATTACTTATAACCATTTGGTGGTAAGAACAAATAAAGTAGTTTATCAGATGGAAGCAAATTCTTTAGAATTTCTAGACCACTTAAACGAACCAATATAGTTATGGATATAAGAGGAAGAAATAAAGTAACACCAGAATTCAATATGTCATCAATGACAGATATTGTATTCCTATTACTTATATTTTTCATGATAGCATCTACATTGGTAACTACTAGTGCTATTGATATACTCTTACCAAAAGCAAGTGGTAAGACAGAAAATAAAAAATCAGTTGCAGTAAGTATTACTAAGGATTTAAGATATTATATAGACGAGAGATTGGTTGGAGAAAGTCTATTGGAAAATGAATTGCTCGCTGCATTATCATCTCTAGAAAAGCCAACCATTGTATTACGAGCGGAAAAATCTGTACCTGTAGATAATGTGGTAAAGGTTATGGATATTGCGAATAGAAATAAATTTAAAGTCATTTTGGCTGTTAAACCAAATAATTAAAATGCCTTATTTTGAGACCAAACATGAAAAGGATTCTGCTAAAATCACTACGCTAATTGCAGTGATTTTAATACTTCTATTGTTTGTTGTTGGTCATAAATATATGGATCCTCCAATTGAATATGGTGTTGCAGTCAATTTTGGTAATTCAGATTTTGGTAAAGGGAATGTACAACCATTAAAACCGGTAAAGTCTGAACCTCAAAAGATTAATGAACCACCAAAAATAGAAGAATCTCAACCAGAACCTGCAAAACCTCAAGAAGTCAAAGAAGAAGTAATCACGCAGGATAATGAAGAATCTATTGCCATCAAGAAGCAAAAAGAAGCTGAAGCTAAAGCTTTAGCAGACGCAAGAGCAGAAGCAGAACGTATTGAAAGAGAAAAGAGAATTCAGGAAGAAAAGAAAAAAAAGCTTGATGCATTAATTGGAGGCGTGAGCAAATCTGATGGAACAACTACTGGAAGTGAAGGTAATGATAATCAAGTAGGAGATAAAGGACAATTGGATGGAGATCCTTATGCACCAAGTTATTTTGGTGATCCAGGAACAGGAAGTGGTGGTGTAGGATATGGTTTAAACGGAAGAGGACGTGCTACATACCAAAAGCTCAAACAAGATTGTAATGAATCTGGACTTGTTATAGTTAGAATTGTTGTTAATCAAAATGGTAATGTTATTGAAGCATTGCCAGGAGTAAAAGGAACCACCAATACAGCACAATGTTTGCTCGATCCAGCTAAAAAAATAGCATTATCTCATAAATGGCGTCCTGATACTGATGCTCCAGCAAAACAAATTGGCTTTGTAAAAGTAAACTTCAATTTAGGGCAATAACCAATGACCTACCAAGATACAATAAATTGGATGTTCTCGCAGCTCCCAATGTATCAACATCAAGGTAAAACAGCTTTTAAAAAAGATTTATCAAACACACTTAAATTTTCTGAACATTTAAAGTTTCCAGAACGTGAGTTCAAAACCGTACACGTTGCTGGAACTAACGGAAAAGGATCAACTAGTCATATGATAGCTTCTATTCTGCAAGAGGCAGGCTATAAAGTTGGTCTTTATACGTCACCACATTTAAAAGATTTTAGAGAGCGCATCAAAATTAATGGTAAAGAAGTTAGCAAGCAGTTTGTTATGGGTTTTATAAAACGGAGTAAATTGTTTTTAAATCAAAATACATTATCCTTTTTTGAAATGACAGTTTGTATGGCTTTCGATTATTTTAGCAAGCAAAAAGTTGATATAGCAGTTATTGAAGTTGGAATGGGAGGAAGATTTGATTCTACAAATATAATCACACCTGAAGTGTCTGTTATTACCAATATTGGATTAGATCATACACAGTTTTTAGGAAAAACACTCAAAGACATTGCAGTTGAAAAAGCAGGAATTATAAAACATAATATTCCAGTTGTAATTGGAGAAACACAATGGGAAACAAAAGCTGTTTTTAATGATGTTGCTAAAGAAAAAAATGCACAAATTGTTTTTGCAGACCAAAAGATGGAGGAAAAATTTGAAAGTGATTTAAAAGGGAATTATCAACTTAAGAATATTAAAACAACACTTCAGGTCATTAAAGTTCTTCAATCTAAAGGGTTTAATATATCAAATAATA
>DATGBV010000398.1:0-5789 GCA_035312485.1 Flavobacteriaceae bacterium
ACAGATTCTGAATTGTTCAATAAATATGATGACGTTACAGAAAAAGTAAATGATGAAGTGAAAAATTATACCGAAAAACTCAATAAATTAATTGAGAAAGAAGAAGCAGGTACAGATTTAACTTCAAAAGAAGGACGATTAAAAAAATACTATGAGAGTTATTTAAAGGCTTATGACCAAATTTCTGGCAGTATAGATAAAAAATTAGGAGATAGAGCGGACTGTAAAAACTTGATTCCATTATACACCAAAGACTTTGAGGCTAATAAAGGAGATGCTGTTTGGTTACAAAGAGCAGCTGGTAGAATGTCTGAAAAAGAATGTACAGACGACCCCTTATTCTTTAAGTTGGTTAATGCATATCATGATTTGAGCCCTTCAGCAAATTCTGCTTATTATTTAGGACTGCTTAAAGATAAAGAAGGAGATCCAAAAGCAGCTATAGATTTTTATGAACAAGCAATTAGTCTTCAAACAGATAATTTTGAAAAGGCTAAATTGCTTTACAAAATAGGCTCAAAGCTTAAAGCGAGAGGTAGTTATGGTTCTGCAAGGAGCTATTTCAGAAAAGCGTTATCTGCAAGCCCATCTATGGGTAGAGCACATTTGGCAATTGCGCAAATGTATGCATCTAGCGCTAACAATTGTGGCGATACAACCTTTAATAAAAGAGCCGTATTCTGGTTGGCTGCAGATGAAGCTAGAAAAGCAGCTCGTGTTGATGCAACATTAAGCAAAGCCGCTGGACAATCAGTTGCAAACTATATGGCAAAAGCACCTTCTAAAGGAGATATCTTCAATGAAGGTAATGCTGGTCAATCAATAAGCATTGGTTGTTGGATAGGACAGACAATAACTGTTCCAAGTCTTTAATGATATTTAGAAATAAGCATATTATTTTACGCATAGTCACAGTTTTTACTGTGACTATGTTTTTTTCATGCAAAAACAATTTTAAGGAAGTTCAAAAAATAGGCATTTCGGAACACGAACCTATTGGTGTTGCGGAAAACATAAACCTAAAATACACAGACTCTGGTAAAATAAAAGCCATTTTATTAAGTCCGAAAATGTTGGATTTTTCAAATCGGGATTTTGCATTTACAGAGTTTACAGATGGTGTTCATCTGGATATCTTTGATGACAAAAATCAAAAAAGCACTGTGGTTGCAGACTATGCAATTGTTTATAGCAAAACCGATTTAATAGACATGCAAGGTAATGTTGTCTTATCAACACACCAAAATGACACACTTTTTGCTGAACAACTATATTATGACCAAACAAGAGAATGGTTATTTACCAACCAACCTGTAACTTTCAGAACCGGAACAGATTTGATAAACGGTAATGGTTTTGATTCTGATTCTGAATTTACTCAAGCTGAAGTTCTTGAAATTAACGGAATCATCACACTTGATGAATAATTAATTATCTTTACACTTTCTTTAACTAACTAAAATAAAACCCAATGAGGTACATGAAATTTTTTCAATATGCTTATCTGATTTTTGCCATACTTTTCACCTATGATGCAATTCAGAAGTGGTATTCTGAAGGGACTGTTGCGTACATTTCCATATTGTTAGCTGTTACTGCTGTTTTCATGTTTTTTTTCAGAAGGAAATTCAACAAAAAATTTGAAAATAAAGAGTAAAATATAGAATGAGCGTCTCTTTGGTCATTATCATTTCTTTATTGCTTTCAGCTTTTTTTTCTGGAATGGAGATAGCTTATGTGTCTTCAAATAAAATACACATTGAAATTGAGAAAAAGCAACAGGATTTCTTGGCTAATATTCTTACAAGACTTACAGCAAAACCATCAAAATTTATAGCTACAATGCTTATTGGCAACAATATAGCTTTGGTGGTTTATGGGTTTTTTATGGGTGATCTTTTGGTAAGTTGGTTTCAAAAATTGGAAATTGAATCGCAATTTATAAACTACTTGATAACGGATTTAAGTTTATTATCCCAAACTATAATATCTACATTTATTATTTTAATTACAGCAGAATTTTTGCCCAAGGTATTCTTTCAAATTTATGCCAACACGCTCTTAAAGATATTTGCTATTCCTGCTTATGTTTTTTATTTACTATTTACATTTATTTCAGACTTTGTTATTTGGATATCAGACACTGTTTTAAGACGATTTTTTAAGACAGAAGGAGATCAAGTGCAGCTTGCATTCACAAAGGTAGAGCTTGGTAACTATATTAGTGAACAAATGGAATCTGTAGAGTCACACGAAGAAGTAGATACAGAAATTCAAATATTCCAAAATGCTTTAGAATTTTCAGAAGTCAAAGCTCGTGAAGTTATGATACCAAGAACCGAGATAGTTGCTGTAGAGCAGGGTGAAACCATAAAAAATCTAAATGCTCTTTTTACCGAAACAGGGTATTCTAAAATTATGGTTTACAATGAAACTATTGATGATATTCTAGGCTATGTGCATTCTTTCGAATTATTTAAAAGACCAAAATCAATCAAGTCTATCTTACTCCCTGTTGAGTTTGTTCCTGAAACCATGCTGATTAAAGATATTTTAAATACATTGATTAAAAAAAGAAAAAGTATAGCTATTGTACTGGATGAATATGGAGGAACTTCAGGCATTATTTCGGTTGAAGATATTGTAGAAGAACTTTTAGGAGAAATTGAGGACGAGCATGATAATATTGAACTTGTTGAGGAAAGCATAAATGAAAACCATTATTCATTTTCTGCTCGCCTGGAGGTAGATTATATAAATGAATCTTATAAATTGAACCTGCCTGAAAATGAAAATTACGAAACGCTGGGCGGCTTAATTGTACACCATACAGAAGAAATTCCTCAACAAAACGAAATAGTTATAATAGATAAATTTCAGTTTATCATTTTAGAAGTTTCAAATACCAAAATAGACTTGGTAGAACTTAAAATTATTGAAGAAGAGTAAATTCCTTTGTTTAAACCAATTTAAGCATAATTCTACTTTTATTATTAAATAGAAAATGGTATTTTCGCGCACTATATTTTTACAAAAATTAAACAAAAATGGCAATTTTAAATAAAATTAGACAACGAGGTCTTTTCTTAATCATTATAATAGCGTTAGCATTATTTTCTTTTGTCTTATCAGATTTATTTAGAAATAGCGATGCCCTAACTTCAAAATCGCAGAATATTGTTGGAACTATCAATGATAAAGATATTACACGTGAAGATTTTTTAAGTAAAGTTGAAATAACCCAAAGACAACTTGGTCCAAATACAACCAATAATCAAGTAATGAATAGAGTTTGGGATCAGGAAGTAAGACAAGCTGTTTTTGAATCTCAATTCGAAGAATTAGGGATTACTGTTGAAAAAGACCAAATGAAAGATATTTTGAGAACGAGTTTGGCCAATAATCCAGATTTCCAAAATGAAGCAGGATTGTTTGACGAGAATATTTTGAACGAGTACATTGCAAATTTAAAAGAAACACCGGCAGCATACCAGCAATGGGTTGATTATGAAAACTCTTTAGCCGCAAATGCTTTACAACAAGATTACATGAATTTGGTTAGAGCAGGTTTAGTAGGAACTTTGGCTGAAGGAAAGTTAGAGCATCAGTTAGAAGGTAATAAAGTAGATATTAAGTATGTCCAAATTCCATACACCTCTATTCCAGACAGTACTGTTACAATCACAAAATCAGACATTTCAAATTATATTAAAGAACACTCTAAAGAGTATGAAGTTGAAGAATCTAGAGACTTGCATTATGTAGAGTTTAAAGAAATAGCTTCTGTTGAAGACGAAAATGCAATAAAGGCTGATTTAGAATCTTTGTTAAACAATAGGGTGGTTTATAATGAAGTTACTAAAACCAATGACACTGTTATTGGTTTTAAAGAAACAAAAGATAATGTAGCTTTTATTAATTCTCATTCAGATGTTAAGTATGATGATCGTTTTGTAACAAAATCCAATTTACCATCAGCTGTTGCAGATAGTATTTATAACCTTAATGTTGGCGAAATCTATGGACCATATAAAGATGGACAAAGCTTTAAATTAACTAAAGTTATTGCCGAAAAACAATTGCCAGATTCTGTTAAAGTAAGACACATTTTAATACCTTTTGTTGGTGCAGCAAGTGCAGCGGCAGAAGTAACACAAACAGAAACAGATGCAAAAGCAACAGCAGATAGTGTTTTAGCAGTTGTTAAAGCAAATCGCTCCAAATTTCCGGAATTGGTAGAAGCTTTATCTTCAGATCAAGGAAGTAAAGCAAACGGAGGACGTTATGATTGGCATCCTTACAACACTATGGTACCAGAGTTTAGAGATTTTGAGTTTGAAGGTAAAACAGGTGATTTAGGTGTTGTAAAAACAGCTTTCGGGTTTCATATTATAGAAATTGAAGGTCAGAAGAACAAACAAAGAATGATAAAAGTTGGTACCATTTCAAGAGAAATAGAACCATCTGAAGCTACTATAGATAAAGTATTTAGAGATGCTTCAAATTTTGAAATAGCGGTTTCCAATAAAGATTTTCAAGAAGTAGCAACCGAAAACAATTACACACTTCGTCCTGTAAACAGTATTAAGATTTTGGATGAGTCTATTCCTGGTTTAGGTAACCAAAGAAGCATTGTTCGTTGGACTTTTGAAGGTCTAACTAAAGTAGGAGATGTTAAACGCTTTAATATTTCTGGAGGTTATGCTATTGTACAGTTAACTGCCAAAAACAAAAAAGGTTTAATGAATGTTGAAGATGCCTCTGCAACTGTATTACCAAAATTAAGGAAAGAGAAAAAAGCTCAAATGATTAGAGAAAGAGTAAAAGCAACTACTTTAGAAGATTTGGCTGCTGAAGAAGGCACAACAGTTAGAACAGCTGCTGCGATAAATATGAAGAACCCTACACTTTCTGGAGCTGGAAAAGAAGGATTGGTTGTTGGAACTGCTTTTGGCCTTAAAGAAGGAGAGATTTCTAAACTGATAGATGGCGATAAAGGAGTTTATATGTTAGAAGTTACCAAAATAACACCAGCTATTGAGCTTGATAGCTATCAAGCAGCTGCAAATCGTGTTGGTCAGCAAAAGGCAAGTGCTGTAAATTCTAAATTATACAATGCGCTAAAAGAAGCTTCCGATATTGAAGATAATAGAGCAAATACGGTTCAATAAATAATATAGTATGTTTTAAAAAAGTCTCGCTATTAGGTGAGACTTTTTTTTTGGTTTAAAATCATATCCTGGTAAGAAATTACCATTTTAAATCCTTTAGACTTAAAATAATTTGAAGGATCTTTAGTTGAAGTCACTAACACAAAATCGCCACCCCAAGCACCAAGACTTTTGACACTACCTTTAAAATCTTTGAATAAGATATTTTTTACAGTTTCTTGTTTTATTAATGCAGAAATTATTTGCTCATGCTTATTAATTAAAATTTCAAATTCATTTAAAGAGTTGCAGCCAATTAGGTTTTGAGTAATGCCACTTATTTCAGAGATAGCTATAGAATTATTTATAACATTGTTTTTATAATGTGCTATACCTTCACGGCTGTTTTGTTTTTTGTTTAAATACACAAAGTATAGACAGTCACTAAATTTTGGATTAAAATGAACCTCTTCAACCACTCTTTTATCATTTTGAGAACCATCAAAAGGGAGTTGTAATTGATAAGTTATTGGATGATTGTGTTGTGCACAGGCAATATCATAGCCACTTCCACCAAAAGTAAGTTCAAGCAACTTATAAGCATTAACATTGGTCCAATTGGCAATGTTGTTTATTAAG
>DATGBV010000399.1:0-2069 GCA_035312485.1 Flavobacteriaceae bacterium
GATGTGCTTGCTTACCCAAGTAAATATGCCTCTGTATACGGTTCCTGTTCGTCAGTACCGAGTTTTGTAGTCTCGCTTCCTTCAGATTAAACCTCGCGGTCTTCACCCTTGCGACTTACTAATGGTTCGAGGAGTTACCCCGCCCACAAGGGACTTGCACCCTCTAGATTAATTAACTACATTTCTGTAGTAAAAAGATGCCCATGCTGGGCACACACATTTTGTATAAGCAATAGCGGAGAAGTGCTAAATATCAAGGTTTGTGACCCGCTCACACTTTGTTACGGTTTGACAAGGAGGCATTGCGCAATCCCCTACTGCTCATACAATTTACCATTAAGAACTAATGCATTTGTGCCAAGCAAAGTTGCTATAACAGATTTAGTGTCATCTGGAAAATTAAATTTATTGACTAATGATTCTTTGAAAAATGACCTGTTAAGATATTATGGCGAGTTGGATAAACTACTCTATCAACTTGAAATCAATCGTTCAAAAAGCTTAGAAAAAGTTTTTTTATATAAAGACCATAATCAATTTGGAAATCAATATTTTGATTATGTAGCAAAATCATTAGGAAATGAAATTTTAGAAACACTTCCTGTAAATAATTGGCATTTAGATAGTGAATCGAAATATTACAAGCAATTTCAAAATGATTTAGTCTTTTTTGTCACTATGAGCGAAAGGGAAAAACAACATTTTGATAACATTTTAAAAGAAATGGAATCAACTTACAATCGGCTAAAGAAAGAGTGCAACTCAAATATTAAATAACGAAAGTACAACAATGGCCATAATTCATTGTGGTTTTGTACCACACCAAAATAAAAGTATAAATCAAACGGCTGGACTTTAACTGAGGCGCAAATAAGAAGTGACATGCTTTGGACAGAGAAGGCCAACCTATAAAAGAACGACTGAAAAATAAACTATATCGAATGCCAAAAAGAATTGCAATACTTGGAGATTTCAATCCGGTTTACTCAACGCATCACGCTTTAAATAACAGTATAAGACAGACACTAAAGAAGTTTGACGAAGATATTCAATTCGATTGGATAAGCACTGACACCTTTAATTTTAGGACTGCATTCAATAAACTCTATTGTGGACTTTGGATTGCACCAGGCTCACCATATAAAAACGCGGAAAACGTTCTTGATACAATCACTTACGTTAGACAAAATAGTATTCCAACATTTGGAAACTGCGGGGGATTTCAACACATGGTAATTGAATACGCTAGAAACGTCTGCGGAATTACTAATGCTGACCATGAAGAGACAAATCCTGACTCAAGGGACTTACTTATTTCAAAACTCTCTTGTTCTCTAGTTGAACAAGAAGAGCATTTGACAATCATTGATAAAAATTCGATTATATTCAGCATAATAAAAAAGGACAAATTGTTGGGGAAATATTTTTGCAGTTATGGAATAAATAGCAAATACCTTGACATTTTAAAATCAAACGGACTTAGAACAACAGCTATTTCAGATGATGGACAGGTAAGAGCATTTGAAATTGAAAATCATCGATTTTTTTTAGGGACACTCTTTCAACCAGCGTTGACTTCGACAATTGACGAACCAAATCCTTTAATAGTTGAATTTGTTAAACAATCAATGAATGGGAAATAAAAGCATGAACGCACAACAATGTGCATATGCCATATCGCTTTTTTAGTGTTGTATTGCGGTTTTAATTTCATAATTTATTAATGTTTAAACCGTAGCCGTATTTTAGGACGTGACGTAAAATTAGCAATGCTAACTAAATTGTAAATATCTCTTGGGTATGAATAATCATGCCCAAAATACATTCAGAACAAATGCTCTTTTGATAACGGATGATTTTGACTACAATAAGTTACCTGAAAGATTTTTAAATGAGGTTTGTTATTTAAGGGTGTCTAAATTTTAGGCAGGACTATCTCATAAAGTGTGTAAATAGAAAATAGCAGGGGCATGCCCCTGCTATTTTTTTTGTTTAATTTTAAATATTTGCACATTATGGAGAAAGAAGAATTGTTCAACGACGATTTTTTAAAGCAGTTCAAGACCGGT
>DATGBV010000400.1:0-2658 GCA_035312485.1 Flavobacteriaceae bacterium
CAAGAGTATAATTACATTTACTATATAGCCAATTGTATTGATTATCACAACATTTTTATATTTCTCCAAACCATTTATTATTGACAATAAAAAAATGTTGATAGCATAAATTGGAAGTACACAAGAAAGAACTTTTATGACGTACGAATATTGAAGTGTATTGAAGACCAGATTACTAAAAAAGTTAGCAAAGAATAGCAAAAACAAAGAAACTAGAGTTGTAAAAAATATAATCGTAAAGAAAGAAGTAGAAATAATTTGTTTTAATTTAATATCATCATCTTTAAATTCAGAAATATACTTTATCACTCCATTTTGTGTAGCACCTGCAGAAATACCCTGACAACTTCTCAAAAAACTTCTCAAGTTGCCAGTAATGGCCATACCTTGAGGCATCAAAAAATAAGCAAAGGCTTTAGAAATAACAAATCCAGAAATTAATCTAACAAAAACACTTAAAGAGTTAAAAGAAGCTACTTTAATTAGTGGGTTATCTTTAATACTTTTTTTAAAACTCATTATATGATTTTTAAAGAAGTTAAATTCAAAATCATTCCATATTTTTTTCCTTTATTATTCCAAACAAAGAGTTTCCAAATATTAATAAAATTACGCCATAATACATTAAATATGTTACAAAATGAGCAATGGTTGCGCCTTTAACACCATAAATATCAATAAGATAAATACTCGTAATATACAATGTAAAAACCAAAAATGCTTCAGTAATTATATAATGCCAAAACATTCTTTTCGCTAAAAACTGATATGCAATCACAATAGATAAGACTTTTACAAAATCACCCAAAAGTTGCCATAAAAACAAATCTTCTACAGGTTCAAATTCACTTGAAAAAACGACCAAAACAATAATTGGTTTTAAAAAATAAATTATCACCAGTCCAAGTGCAAACACAGGAATAATAGTCTTATAAAAATTAAAGACTTCATTTTTAAACTCTTTAACATCTTCTATTTCTGAAAATCTAGGTAAAATATATAAAGCCATTAAAGAGCTTACAAACATTAAATAATATTTAGAAATCCTTGTCATGGCTTCCCAAAAACCAGCTTCTTTATATCCAATATTATCAATAATATAAGACCTTATACTTAAAGCAACAATTGGTAAAATAACTGCTGAAAACAACACCATAAATGAATACGAACTTAACTTCTTTATATATTTAAAGCTTATATTTTCAACTTTAATGAGTGGTGCTAAACTTCGCTGGTTTATAATCCCTACCAAGGTTATTAAGAAAATAATAGATTCTGAAATTACTACTGCGACCAATGCACCATCAATTCTATTTTGATAAATCAATAACAAGGTTACACCTAAACCTAAAACTTGTCCAATAATATTTATTACTAAAAGGATTCTGTATTTGGAAAACCCATTTATTATTGAAAAGACAAACATATTCAATGAATAAAATGGGAGAGCAATAGCCAAAATTCTTATGACATAGGAATAATCTGTGTACTTCGGAAAAATAAGTTCATTAATATATTCTGCATTAAAATAGCATATAAATGAAACTATTATAGTTGAGATAAAACCCAAGTAAAAAACTGTAGAAATTGTTTTACTTAACTCTATTGTATTCTTTTTAAATTCTGAAATGAATTTTACAACACCATTATACAAACCTAATATTGCAACAGATTGAACAGAGCTTAAAAAATTACGCAAATTTCCAATCAATGCCAGTCCTTCAGCTCCAATAAAAACAGCAATAGCTTTAGAAGTTAAAATTCCAGCAACAATTCTTGTAATTACCGATGCGGTATTTAATGAGGCTGCTTTATTTAAAACTTTATTATTTATATAATTTGTTAATTTTCCCAATCAATAACTTTATTAAATCATAATGTAAATCCAAAAATAGTATTTTCAATATTTAACAACGAGGGATTTTGTAAAGGATTGTAATTTAAAAACAAAATACTATTTTTTCTCTTAGTATATAATATAAATTGACTCAAAAATTGCAGTCTTGTAAACTTTGGAAGTTAAATAAAAAAGAGGAACTCTAAATAGAGTTCCTCTTTTAATATAAAATAATATTTTGTAGTTAAATAGTCTTGCTTCGTTTGCGTTCAACTTCGGTGAGTAGTATTTTTCGTAAACGTATATAATTTGGTGTAACTTCTACATATTCATCTTTTTGAATATACTCTAAAGCCTCTTCCAAGCTAAACTTTATCGCTGGAACAATTTTGGCTTTATCATCTGCACCAGAAGAACGTACATTACTCAACTTTTTAGTTTTGGTGACATTGATAACCATATCATCACCACGAGAATTTTCACCAATAACCTGACCTTCATAAATATCTTCTCCTGGATCAACAAAAAACTTGCCTCTTTCTTGTAATTTATCAATTGAATAAGGAATTGCCTGCCCTTTTTCCATAGATACTAAACTTCCGTTTTGACGCTCTGGGATTCCACCTTTAAGTGGTTGGTATTCTTTAAACCTATGTGCCATAATAGCTTCACCAGCGGTTGCTGTTAGTAATTGATTACGTAAACCAATAATGCCTCTCGAAGGAATCATAAATTTACAGATCATGCGTTCTCCTTTAGATTCCATACTTAACATTTCACCCTTTCGAATACTAACCATTTCAATGGCTTTTCCTGAAACT
>DATGBV010000401.1:0-4906 GCA_035312485.1 Flavobacteriaceae bacterium
CTTTTGAAGCTGTAGATTTCAATGACCCCATTTGGGTACTGTACTCTTCTGGGACCACAGGATTGCCAAAACCCATTGTGCAGTCGCATGGAGGCATTTTATTGGAACACCTTAAGTAGATGGCCTTCCATAATGATGTACATGCAGACGAACGCTATTTCTGGTTTTCCACAACAGGTTGGATGATGTGGAATTTTGTTCAGTCTGCCTTATTAATGGGAGCATCAATTGTTTTATACGATGGAAGTCCAACATATCCAAATTTTGATTCGCTTTGGGGTTTTTCAGATAAAGTTGGTATTCATCATTTTGGCACAAGTGCACCTTACTTGGTTGCAAGCATGAAAAAAAACATAGCGCCTAAATCTAATTTCAGTTTAAAATCAGTTCGCTCCATAAGCTCAACAGGAGCGCCTTTGCCTTATGAGGCTTTTGAATATGTTTACAATAACATTAAAAAAGATGTATGGTTATGTTCAATGGCTGGCGGAACAGACGTTTGTACCGCATTTGTTGGCGGAACTCCTTTTTATGCGGTACATGCCGGTGAAATACAATGCAGGGCTTTGGGTGTTTCACTTTTTGCCTATGATGATAATGCAAATCCTGTTTATGACGAATTAGGCGAAATGGTCATTACCAAACCCATGCCTTCTATGCCAATTTATTTTTGGAACGACAAAGACAACAAGCGTTATAAATCAAGTTATTTTGAACATTATTCTGGAATATGGAGACATGGGGACTTTATAAAAATAAACTCCAAAACCGATGGTTTGGTTATTTATGGTCGTTCTGACGCTACTCTAAATAGACATGGTATAAGAATTGGTACCAGCGAAATTTATAGGGCTGTCAATAAAGTTAAAGAGATTGAAGATTCATTAATTGTGAATTTAGAACTTGATGAAGGAAAACACTACATGCCATTATTTGTTAAAATGAAAAGAGGCATTGACCTAACTGAAACTATCAAAAATAAAATAAAAACACAATTAAAAACCGAATACACACCAAGGCACGTGCCTGACGAAATTATAGAAGTGCAAGATATTCCTTATACAATTAGTGGAAAAAAAATGGAGGCGCCTATAAAAAAGATTTTGTTAAAGATGCCCATAAAGAAATCTATAAATTTTGATTCTATGCGAAACCCAGAATCTGTTGACTTTTTTATTGAATTTGCTAAAACAATAAAGTAATTGGAAAGGGTCTAGAAATCCAATTCATCAGGAACATCCTCTGGAGTTTCTCCTTTATCTCCATCCAATAGTTCTCCTGATTTTGAACAATCTACATTAATAGATAGCTCTTTTGGAGCTACAAAAGAACCTTTAGAAATATCCAGTTCAGTGTCTTCATAACAACTTCTCATATAATTAGCCCAAATTGGCAATGCCATAGCAGCCCCTTGTCCGTAGGTAATACTCGAAAAATGAACAGCTCGATCTTCAGCACCTACCCAAACTCCAGTAACCAAATTGGGCACCATACCCATAAACCAGCCGTCACTTTGGTTTTGAGTAGTTCCTGTTTTTCCAGCAATTGGATTTGTAAACTGGTATGGATATCCTGTAACAATCTCTCTATAATCTGCACGATAAGCATCTGCCCCTTTTGTTCTTAACCTCACACCTGAACCATATTCTGTAACGCCTTCCATTAGTCTTACGGTAACATAAGCAGCTTCATCACTTAAAACATCTCTTGTTTCTGGAGTAAATTGATATAAAATAGTTCCGTTTTTATCTTCAATACTCATAACCATTACTGGTTTTGTATAAACGCCTTTATTGGCAAATGCAGAATATGCTCCTACCATTTCATATACACTCAAATCTGGTGTTCCTAATGCAATTGAAGGGACTGGAGGAATTCCTTCAGCAACGCCCAATTTTTCAACCAAATCAATTATTGGTTGTGGCCCTACTTTGTCTATTAACCTTGCTGTAACTGTATTGACAGAATTAGCTAGTGCATTTTTTAATGTTCTTACACCTCCATATTCATTACCAGAATTCTTTGGACACCATTCTTCTGGATTTCCATACTTGTTCTTTTCAATACAAAAAGGAGTATCTGGAAGTTCGTCACAAGGTGAATAGTGTAATTGGTCAATGGCAGTGGCATAAACAAATGGCTTAAAGGTAGAACCTACTTGTCGTTTACCAGTTTTAACATGGTCGAATTGAAAATGTTTGTAATTCATTCCGCCAACCCAAGCTTTTACATGCCCTGTTTGAGGATCCATAGACATCATTCCTGGGTGCAAAAAAGATTTGTAATAACGCATAGAGTCCCATGGTTTCATAATAGTATCTATTTCTCCTTGCCATGAGAAAATGGTCATTTCAGTTGGTTTGTTGAATGAAGCTATTATTTCTTCGTTGCTCTTTTTTAAGTCATACTTCATCTTTCTCCAGCGTTCTGATTGTCGCATTGATCTTCTCATTAATGTGTCTATAGCGCCTGTAGAGAGCTCTAAAAATGGAGCTGTTGGATTACGCTTTGGTGTATTTTGATGAAAAAATTCTGCCTGAAGCTTTGGCATATGTTGCTGCACAGCATCTTCTGCATATTGCTGCATTCTGGAATCTATAGTTGTATAAATTTTTAACCCGTCGCTATATATGTTATATTTTGTGCCATCGGGTTTTGGGTTTTCTTCTATCCATTTTTTAATAAAGTCTCTTAAATATTCCCTGAAATAAGTTGCAATACCTTCGCGGTGGGATTCTGGGGTATAGTTAAGGTCTAGTTCTAACTGTTGGACTGAATCTTTCACTTTTTCAGTAATATAATCATACTTTTCCATTTGAGCCAACACCACATTACGTCTTTCCTTGGTAAGTTCAGCACGTACTCTTGGGTTGTAAAGTGATGAGTTTTTAAACATGCCTACCAGCATTGCAGATTCTTTTAAATCCAACTCACTTGGTTCTTTACCAAAATAAATACGCGCAGCACTTCTAATACCATCAGCATTATTCAGAAAATCATAAATATTGAAGTATTGAGCAATGATTTCTTCTTTTGTGTATTGGCGTTCCAAGCGTATAGCAATAATCCACTCTTTAACTTTTTGAGTAATTCTTCCAATAGTATTTTTAGAGCCTTCACCATGAAATAATTGTTTAGCCAACTGTTGTGAAATAGTACTTGCTCCACCACCACTACCAAGTGTAAGAATAGCTCTTAAGGTGCCTCTTGTGTCAATACCGGAATGTGAATGATAACGAGCATCTTCGGTTGCAATTAAAGCATCTACTAAATGTTGTGGCAATTCATCATAATCAACCGGTGTTCTATTATCATTAAAATAGAATTTGCCCAATGTTTTACCATCAGATGAAATTATTTCTGTGGCTAGATTTGTTTTTGGATTTTCTAAAACCGTATGATCTGGCATTTCTCCAAAAACTCCCCAAGATGCCAATAAAAAAAGAAGAATTAAAAATAAAATTCCTGCTGAAAATAATATCCAGAACCATCGAATATATTTTTCAAAATTGTTTGTGTTTTTTGTTGGGGTTTTCTTTGCCATAAGTACTAATTGGTAGATACCTTTTCTATTCTAAAACCAACATCTGTAATGCCTTCTAATTCTTTAACACCATTAACTTTCCCGTTTTCTCGCATTGCATGTTGTATGTTGACAACATATTCTCCTGATTCGGAAAAAACAACATTTTCCTTATACCAGAGCTTATTTTCTTTTACATCTGAAAAACCAGTGCCCAAAAACTCTCCGTTAGGTTTTGCCATTTGATATTCCAATGTGTCTTTAATTACTTTTCCATTAGGAAAATTTATTCCAACAATTAAAAAAAGATTGCTGAACTTATAACTGTTGTCATTTCTTAAAGTTACAAATAAATTGTAAGGGTTTACCGAGTCTGGTGGATTGACCTTAAAACTAATTATAGAGTCTTTATCCCATTTGTTAGGAACAGATTTATAACTGTCGAAAACACTATTTGAGTTGCACGATATAAAGACAAAAGAGAAAATTAAAATGATTGTCAATATTTTATTTTGCATTGTTTGGTTTTCTTTTATTTCTTCTATAGTTACGTTTCTTTTTTCTTTTTGGCCTATCAAATCGTGTTAAGCTGTCTTGACCAACAACGTTTTCAAAATCGGTTTTAGTATCTTCTGCTATGTCTAACGCATATTCTTCAAGGCTTTGTATTTTTTTGTTTTTATTGTTTAGGTCAATAATTTCATTGGCCTGTTTATTGGTTATTTTGTGCCAATTTGCCCACTCTCCTTCATAGGCATACCACATAAGACCCTTAAAAATATCCGTTTTTTGGCAAACTGCAGTTCCTTTTTCGGTTTGAAGTTTAATTTCTGTTTTTGGAAATTCTTTTAAAGCATCCAGATAAGTATCCAACTCATAATTTAGGCAGCATTTTAATTTACCGCATTGCCCTGCTAGCTTTAACGGGTTTAAAGAAAGTTGTTGATATCTGGCAGCAGATGTACTTACAGAACGAAAATCCGTAAGCCAAGTTGAACAACATAATTCACGACCACACGAACCAATACCTCCTAGTCTTGCTGCTTCTTGTCTAAAGCCTACTTGTTTCATTTCTATCCGAGTTCTAAACTCTCTGGCAAAAACTTTAATAAGTTCTCTGAAATCTACGCGTTCTTCAGCAGTATAATAAAAGGTTGCTTTACTGCCATCACCTTGATATTCAATGTCTGAAATTTTCATCTCAAGTTTTAGGTCAATAGCAAATTGCCTTGCTTTAACTTTCATTTTTTCCTCTTTATCTCGTGAAGTAGACCAGATATCAATGTCCTTTTGTGAGGCTTTGCGGTATATTTTAAATATTTCATCTTCCTCTGAAATATTTTTCCGCTTCATTTGGATTCTTACTAGTTCTCCTGTAAGTGT
>DATGBV010000402.1:0-2212 GCA_035312485.1 Flavobacteriaceae bacterium
AATGGCGAATAAAGAGGAAAATGTTAAAACTGAACCAAGTACTTTATGTAGCATTTGTTCCGTTTCTAAACTTTTTACGGCAGTAGCTATTATGAAATTGTATGATGAAGGGAAAATACGTTTAGATGATAATATTGAAGATATTTTACCGTGGTATAATCTAAAACAACAATATCTAGAGAGTGGTCCAATAACCATCAGATCTCTGTTAAGCCATTCATCAGGATTGCCTCGTGAAAATACATTTTCTCATTGGAATGGACCGGATTACTATTTTCCATCAAAAGAGGAAATCAAAGAAAGATTATCTTCTCAAGAAACTTTATATCCAGCATCAACATATTATCAATATAGTAATCTTGCTCTTACTTTGTTGGGATATGTTGTAGAAGAAATTACAGGAGAAACTTATGAAGACTATGTCAAAGAAAATATTCTTTCACCACTTGGACTGTCTAATACAAGTCCAACTATGCCAAAATCATTGCATGGTAATCAATTGGCAATAGGTTATGGAAACTTATCAAGAGATGGTAAGCGCACACCTCTTAATTTTTTTGAAGCCAATGGTGTAAATGCAGCTGCGGGATTTTCTTCCAATGTTGAAGATTTAGCAAAATTTGCTTCATGGCAATTTAGGTTAAGGGACACAACAGTTACAGAAATTTTAAAACCATCCACACTAAAGAATATGCACAATGTACATTGGATTGATGCTGATTGGGAAGGAACAAGAGGTTTAGGCTTTGGAATCTATAAAGGGCCTAATGGTGATAAATGGGTTGGTCATGGTGGTTATTGTCCAGGATACCAAACTACCTTTAGATTGCATCTAGATAGTAAGCTAGCTTACACAGTTATGATAAACGCCAATGGTGTAAACCCACCCAAATATGCCTATGGAATACATAAACTATTAATGAAAGTTAAAACAAAAGAGAAAGAAGAAGTTAGTGAAGACAAATTAGACTTATCATCTTATATTGGGTATTATAATTGGGATATAGCAGAAGAAACTTATGTTGCGCTTTGGGAAGGTAAATTGGCCTTAATTGATTTACCTACAAATTCTCCAGCAGAATCCATGACATTATATAAACATATTGAAGGAGATACATTCAAAAGAATTAGAGATGATGGGGAATTAGGAGAAAAGCTTTTATTTGAGCGTGATGCCAATGGGAATGTTGTTCAAATGAAAATATTTGAAAATTATATTTATACAAAAGCGAAAAGCTAGGTTTTAAGTGTTACCAACTAAATAATTATAATGAACAAAGACATCGTAGAATTACAAGAAGACCTTTCAAATTCATCGTTATACAGTGAAGATCTAGCGCCAGTTCCAGCCAATCAACGTACATGGAACAAATGGCACTTGGCAGCCATTTGGGTAGGTATGGCAGTATGTATACCTACATATTTGTTGGCGTCTTATATGATTAAAACAGGGTTGAATTGGTATGAAGCATTGATTATTATAGGCTTGGCCAATTTAATAATCACCATCCCCATGGTGCTTAATGGTCACGCTGGTGTTAAATATGGCGTGCCTTTTCCTGTGATTGGTCGAGCTGCATTTGGTATAAAAGGCGTTCATTTGGCTTCTGTAGCAAGAGGTGTTATTGCTTGTGGTTGGTTTGGTGTACAAACCTGGATAGGAGGTTTGGCAATCTATGCCATTTTTAATGCGGTTACAGGTTCAACAGGAGAATTGGGTTTATCTGTTGGTAAGTTTGTTGGTTTTGGTGTGTTTTGGATCATCAATATGTATTTTATATGGAAAGGTACCGAAAGTATCAAATGGCTAGAAACCTATTCGGCTCCGATTTTGATTGGTATTGGACTAGTTTTAATTTATTGGAGTTATGCTAAAGCTGAAGGGTTTTCCATTGTTTTAGACCAAAGTGTACAACTTGAAAAAACAGCAGCAACCATATCAGTAAAAGACGATTTGTATTATCTCAATTTAAATTCTTTAAAAGATAAAGAAGGCCACATAAAAGTTACTGAATTTAATATTGTTTCTGATGAAAATTCAACTTGGGAAGCTTTTACAGAAAATCCAATTCCAATTCCAAATGCAGAAAATGTACAAGTGCAATTCAGAAACACAGATGGAAACACAGAAGTTTTGTCAAGTATTGTAACTGCTAATGTGGTTAATACTAATACTTCTACAAGTAAGCTTTGGAGTTATTTGCTTTGGCTA
>DATGBV010000403.1:0-6749 GCA_035312485.1 Flavobacteriaceae bacterium
ATAATACAACAAGAGGAAATATATATCTCGATTTAAAACTACATGAAAATGTGTCTTGGAGAACCCAAGCTTCTGGTGTTTATCAACAATATAGAAGAGAAAATTATTTACAACCTGGTTCTACTCTAGATTTAATTATTAATGGAGGTACACCAACAGGTCAAAAAGTTGATAACGGAAGCTTTGACTGGACTTACACCATTTTGAATAAAATTACATTTAGTAAAACATTTGGTGAAAATCATAATGTTGAATTAACTGGTTTGTCAGAATATATAAAAAACAATTTTAGATCGTATTCTGCTACTGGACAAGGATTTGTTATAGGAGGGCCTTCAGTTTTAAATGTTGCTGCGACTCCTTTAGCAGTTGGAGGAGCAAGATCAGAATATTCCATCTTTTCTTTAGCAGCTAATTTAGATTACAATTATGACAATAGATATATTTTGAATGGCACAATTAGACGAGATGGTTCTTCTAGATTTGGTCAGAACACAAAATATGGTGTGTTCTATAGCGGGAGTTTTGCTTGGAACATAAATAATGAAGCCTTTATGGAAAGTGTAGATTTTGTAAACACTTTAAAATTAAGAGCATCTGCTGGAACTTCTGGTAATGACCAAATTGGTAGATATGCATCACAAACAACATATACCTATTTGCCTTATAATGGTGGAACTACATTGGTGCCTAATAATTTTGGAGATCCGAATTTAGGTTGGGAAGAAAATTTTAATTATGGTATAGGTGTTGAGTTTGGACTGTTTAAAAATCGTGTTAGAGGACTGGTAGATTATTACCATAGAACAACATCAGATTTACTGTTAGATGAGCAGTTAACCATTTTTACTGGTGATAACAGTGTAACTGGTAATCTTGGAGAAATGGAAAATTCTGGTTGGGAATTTGAATTAGCGGTTGATGTCATCAAGAAGCAAGATTTTAGATGGACTATTTCTGGTAATGTTAATTTGTATGACAATGAGTTAACTAAACTTACAGGAGCAGAACCGTTATTAGATGATGATGGTAACCCATTACCTGAAGAATTATTTACAGTTTTCAATTCATCTACTATATTAAGAGTGGGAGAAGAAATAAATACATTTTATGATGTTAGATATGCTGGTGTGAATCCTGCAAATGGAGAAGCCTTATATTATGAGAGTGATGGTTTCGGTAACCCAACAGATGTGGTTACTAATGTGAATTCTGGAAATCAGGTTGTATTGTCAGGGAAATCTCCACTTGCTAGTTTAGATGGTAGTATTTCTACAAACTTTGAATATAAAGGGTTTGATTTATCTGCAAACTTTTATTTTAAAGCAGGAAACTATATTTGGAATCAAGCCTGGAATTTTGACCTCTTAAGTGATGGCACAAACTCAGGTGCCAACCAAAGAGTGGATGCATTTAACTATTGGAGAAACCCTGGAGACACAAATGTATTACCAAGACCTAATAGTAATGCACACTTATCATCAGATCGGTTTTTAGAAAAAGGAGATTATGTCAGATTACGTAGCTTGCAAGTTGGTTACACACTACCAAGTGAGTATATTGATAAATTGGCTATAGAAGGATTAAGATTTTATATAGCTGGAACTAATTTATGGACCTATGCACCTTATTATTCTGGTGACCCAGAAGTTGGTATTGGTTCTGCCGAGGCTGTACCAAATATTATACCTGGAGAGTTTTCATTATACAGTTACCCAACAACAAGTTCTTTATCATTTGGTATTGATGTTAAATTTTAAAAAAAAATGAAAATGAAAAAAAATATAATTTATTATTTATTCGCAATAGGATTTATTTTCACTTCTTGCGAAAAAGATAGACTTGATTTAGCACCTTTTGATGCGGTTTCATCCAGTACTGCTTTGAATGCAGCCGGTGATTTTGAAATTGCTGTAGATGGTTTGTATTATATGATGTTAAACTCTCCTTATTATGGAGCAGATTTAATGTCGTTTCCAGATGTTTTAGCAGATAATTTAATCTATAATCCAGACGGAAGACAAACCCAGAAGGTTTATTTTGAATGGCGCTACGATGCTAACAGCGCAAAGCGGAATTTTATGGGAGATTGTGCTGATGTGATACAACAGGCAAATTTCATATTAGAAAACATTGACAAGTTAGATGATGGTGATGTTAAAGATGATATCATGGCAAAAGCTCTAGCAGCTCGTGCATTGGCTCATTTTGATCAAGTTAAAGTCTATGGTAAAATACCAACGCAATCTGGTGACGCCAATGGCTCTTTAGGAGTTCCTTATTTGACAAGTTCAGACATTAGACAACTTCCAACGAGAAATACTGTTGGTGAAGTTTATACTAATATTATAAACGATTTGGAAATGGCAAAATCACTTATTGGTAGTGATAATAGTATCTATGAATTTAATTTAGATGCTATTAATGGCCTTTTATCAAGAGCTTATTTATATAATGGTAATATGTCTGGAGCTGTAAATGCTGCAAATGCTGTTACAAAGTCTGTATCAAGTTTTGGTAGTTTCGTAGGTGTTTGGGATGACTCTAGTTCTGAAGGCGTACTTTTTAAATTAAAGAATTTGGATACTGAACAAGGCATTGGTACTGGAATACCATACAGCCAAACACTATCAGCTGGAATTTATTCAGAATACTTAATTTCTTATTCATTCAATGAATTATTTATGAATGATGATATTAGACAATCAGCTTATGTAGTTACAAGCGCATATAATGGCTTATTGTATAACCATGTTGCTAAATACTTATCAAGTTCTATCAATACTGGTTCTGGAGTAGTTGATGTAAAAGTTATTAGAGCTGCAGAAGTATTTCTGAATAAAGCCGAAGCTTATGCAGAAATGGACCAAGATGGTATGGCATTAGCAGCTTTAGACGCTGTTAGAAGTGAAAGATACTCAGGTTTTGTTTCAGGAGGTGAAACAGGACAAGATTTAAAAGATGCTATTCAATTGGAAAGACGATTAGAATTAGCCTTTGAAGGTCATCGTTTTTTTGATATTAAGAGAAAAGGATTGCCAATACAAAGAGATAACTTTGGTGAGTTTGCAGATGGTTCTGGTTCACCTGCTTTTGTGCAGACAATGCCAGCAGGAGACTGTAGATTCCAATTGGCAATACCTAAAGCAGAAATAGATGTTAATCCAAACATGGAACAAAATCCATGTTCAAATTATTAATTGTTATGAAAAAAATTGTTTTAATTCCGGCATTAGCATTTCTTACCGTATTTGCGTTTACATCATGCGATGAGTCTGATGATACTCAAATATACTCAGGAGATGAAATTGCTTATTTTGACCTTACAGCTAGTACATTATTAGTGACCGCTGATAATCCTAGTATGGATATAGAAATTGTTTCTACTGTGGCGACAAGTGCTGCTAGAACTTTTAATGTATCTGTTGACCCTTCATCTACAGCTATGGATGGTGTAGATTATACTTTGGCTGCTAGCACAGTGACAATACCTGCAAATGAATATAAAGGTGTTTTAACTGTAAATGGAATATTTGATGGAGCTCTTGAAACAGGTTCAAAACTAGTTTTGAATCTTACTGGAGATAATATTGCAGGTTTCGATACAACTTTCACATTGGATATATTCAAATTATGTGTATCTGATTTGGCAGGTATGTATGAAGTAACAACTACTTATGGTTATCATGACTTTTTACCAGATTATAACCCTAATACGATTATGATGGAAGTTGTTGCTTTAGATGAGACCACATATTCAGTTTATGATTTTTCAGGAGGTTTATATACAGATGGACCTTATGGCAGTGCCTATGGTACTAATTGTTGCGATTGGCCGCTAGTGTTTTCTGATATTTGCGGAAATATTAATTGGACAGGGCAAACAGATCCATGGGGAGATATTATACCACTTGATGGAGGAGAAAATGCCGTTGATTTGGGAACTGGAGTAATAACAATATCTTGGTATTGTACAGGATATGGGGAAGAAGGAGTTTCGGTTTATGTGCCACAATAACTTTAATTAAAAACAGATAATTATGATAAATAAAATTATAAAATTAAGCTTTGTATTATTACTATTTATAGGCTTTTCTGGCTGTGATAGCACAGATGATAATACAAGCTTTTTAGACGATAGGACGTCAGTTTCATTTTTTGCGCCTTCAGGATTAGCAACATTGCTTGTTAATGAAACTGGAGTTTCTTCTTACGATGTTACTGTTGGGATTTCTGAACCTAAACCGATTGACAGAGCTTTTGTTGTAACAATTGACCCATCTTCTGAAGCTGTTGAGGGTGTAGATTATACAATGAGTTCCTCTATGATAATTCCTGCGAATTCTGTTGTTGGTAAAATTACTATAACTGCAGATTATGGAGCATCAACTTTGGAAGGAAAATCTTTAAAGTTTAATTTAGTTTCTGTTGAAGGTGCAGTAATCGGTACTACTAATAAGTTTAACTTGAACATTATCAGATTCTGTCCTGTTAATGCAGAATTTTTAGGAGAATATACTTTATCTATTGTTGCTAATGGTATTTTTGATACTCCTACGTTTACACCTGGTGTTGTGACAGTTTATCAAGGAGATGAAGAAAATGACAGATATTTGGTTTCTAGACCATATCCAGCTTTTGGTGTATTTTCAGAAATGGAATTTTATTTTAGTTTGGTTTGTGGAAATGTAGAAGTTCCTGGAGGTCAACCAACATTTGTAGGTTGTGGTTCTAGTACTACTTTAGGTCCTTTAGATACATTAGGAGCTTATGACCCAGATGATGATTCTGTATTCGAAATCTACATAGCCGATGATGAAGGTGGAGCATCTTGTGGTGCTCAAGCTGATGCAATTATTAGATTGACTAAAGTTTAAATAAATTAACTTTTTATAAATAAACAAGCCTGCATGAAAAATGCAGGCTTGTTTATTTAAAATATTTTCTTACTCTTCTCGTTCAAATACTTACTTTTGTTCATTAAAATTAATTAGTTGAAGACTTATTTATTCATTTTATTGTTTGCTCTTTTTGAGGGATTGGTATTTTGCCAAGAAACTGAAAGGAATGCACCTAAACAATTAGATTCCTCAAAAATTCAAAACAGAGTTTTAAGAGATTCTACTAATAGAACAAAAGCATCTGCACAAGGTTTAAAGAATGAAAAAGCTCTAATAAGTGATTATTTAATTGTTTCCCATAGTAACGATACTACATTTGTTGATACAACCTTGACCATTAATAAATACTACAAATTCAATTATTTAAGGAAGGACAATTTCGAATTATTAGCATTTTCAAATTTAGGACAAACGTATAATAATTTGGGATATAGTTTTTATACAAATGATATGATGCCTGGTTTTGCGGCACAGTCTAAACATTTCAACTATATGGAAATAGAAGATTTGTTTTATTATCATGTGCCCACACCATTAACAGAGTTACTTTATAAAACACCATTTGAACAAGGAAACCTTTTAGATGCTTTTTTTACGGTTAATACTTCAAAACAATTTAATTTTTCAATTGGTTATAAAGGTGTAAGATCAATTGGGAAGTACCAACATATTGTAACAAGTACAGGTAATTTTAGGTTTACTACAAACTATAAGACAAAGAATAATAAATATTTAGCTAGAGCTCATATTGCAATGCAAGATATTTTTAATGAAGAGAATGGAGGATTAAGAGATGATAACATTGAATATTTTGAATCTGGTAATCCAGAATTTTTGGACAGGGCTGTATTGGATGTTAATTTCCAAAATGCTGAAGGGATATTAAAAGGAAAACGATTTTATTTAGATCAAACTTATAATATAATTGAGAAAGATACAATCACTACAAATACTTTAAATATAAAGCATGTAATTTCATTTAGTGATAAATATTACCAGTTTACTCAAAGTTCCCAAAATGATTATTTTGGTGAAGGGTTTAGGCAATCTAATATGAATGATAAAGTTACACTAGAAAACTTGTACAATAGATTAGAACTAAATTATTTCAATAAAAGTCTTGGCGGCTTACAGTTTAATGTAAACCATAATAACTATAATTATGGCTATAATAAAGTGGTAATTCTGAATAACAATATTATAACTAATAGGCTTAAAGGAAATATACTTTCAGCTGGAGGCAAGTATTTTAAGCAGTTTAAAAACCTTCAAATTAATGGTGAGTTAGGAATTAATGTCTCTGGCGATTTTGATGGTAATTATTTTAGAGGAGAAGCAGTTTTCAATCTTTTAAAAGATTTGCAAGTAAATGCGCAAATAAAACATGTATCAAAGTTACCTAACTACAATAAATTATTATATCAAAGTGATTACATTAATTATAATTGGAGTAATAATTTTAATAATACCGAAATTCAAGAACTTTCATTTAAAATAAAATCAAAGCAATTAGGTGATCTTGAGATTGACTATTCTACAATTAATGATTATACCTATTTTGCAAAAAAAGACGATGGTTTGGTATATCCATTTCAAAATGAAGAAACTATTAACTATTTAAAAGTTAAGTATCGTAAAGAATTTAAAGTTGGGCATTTCTCATTAGATAATACCGTAATGTACCAAAAAGTTACTGATGAAAATAATACTTTAAATGTTCCAGAGTTTGTTACTCGAAATACTCTTTATTATTCCAATCATTTTTTTAAGAATAATGCTTTGTATTTGCAGACAGGAGTAACATTTAATTACTTCACAGAATATAATATGAATGCCTATGATCCTTTG
>DATGBV010000404.1:0-2275 GCA_035312485.1 Flavobacteriaceae bacterium
TCAAATTAAATTTAAAATAATCCGATTTAAAAAACCACCAATTATTATCTTGACACCAGGTAAAGTAGGCTCCACAAGTGTGTATTACTCAATTAAAAAGGGAACAGAACATCCTGTTTTTCATATTCATAATCTTTCACAAGAGGGTATTGAAAACTCAAACAAATTACACTTTAGTTCAGATCGTAAATCTATACCACTGCACTTGATAATTTCAAAATTGTTGAAAATAAAATTAAAAAAATACCAAGGTAAGGTATTTATAATTACAATTGTAAGAGAACCTATTTCTAGAGAGATATCATCCTTTTTACAGAACACCGAAATGTATAAAAGCGTATTAGAAAATAAAAAATTGGAGATAGATATTAATAAAGCTCATGAATTATTAAGTTCTAAACTGGAGTTAGGCATATGTAAATCAATAGAAGAATGGTTTGAATTAGAAATCAAGGGCAATTTTGGAATAGATGTTTTCAAAATAGAATTTGACAAGGAGAAAAAATATATCATTACTAGTAATAATAACTGCCATATGCTACTATTAAGAATGGAGGAATTAGACGAATTGTTCCCAAAAACAATACAAGAGTTTTTAAAGCTTCAAAACCCACTTTATTTAAAAAAATCTAATCTAGGAGAAAAAAAACATTATGCAATGGCATATAATGGCATAAGGAAAAACATAAAACTTTCCCCTGCTACGATAAAGGGTATTGTAAACTCAAAATATTTTCAACACTTTTACAAAGCCAAGACCACAGAAATAACTAATCGATGGATTAAAAAAATATAATTTCTGTTTTTTGTATTAAATAACAATTAGAACTCGACAAAATATTAACTTTGGAATCAAAAGTTAACATTAACTTTTAAAACTTCTAATAGTTGGAATCAATAACAATAAAAGAATATAATATATACTCGTCAAATTTAGAGGATATCATTGTTGACCGCAACAGAAAAACAATAATCAACACAATTAATGCACATTCATATATAGTTGCCAAGAAAGATACTGGGTTCAAGATCGCTCTCAAAGAAAGTGAGATTTTATTGCCTGATGGAGAGGGAATTGTTTTAATGGCCAAAAAGCTTAATGGCCAAAAAATAAAAAAAATAGCTGGGGCAGATATCCATAATCATTTGCTAGACATTTGTGAAAAAGAGAGCTTGAAATGTTTTTATTTAGGATCTAGTAAATCAACACTGGGTTCGATAAAAGAAAAACTTACAACCAAATACCCTAGAATAAAGTTCAACTTTTTCTCTCCTCCGTTTAAACCTGTTTTTTCTGATGAGGAAAATAGAGAAATGATTTCAAAAATAAATGCATTTGAGCCCCATGTGCTTTTTGTTGGGATGACAGCACCAAAACAAGAAAAATGGGTGTTTGACCATAAGGATGAAATTAGCGCAAATATAATTTGTTCTATAGGAGCTGTTTTTGATTTTATTGCCGAAACCAAAAAACGAGCCCCTACATGGGTTATTAATTTAAAATTAGAGTGGCTTTATAGAAGTTTCACTGCATGGCGTCTAACAAAACGCTACTTATATTCTACTCCGCTTTTTCTGATTGAAGTTTATAGATTAAAATTATTTTCTAAATCAAAGTAAAGCAGATGTATAAAGAATTATATTTAGAATTAAAAGGTATTGTTCTCCAAAAGGATTTTTCGTTTTTCGTTTTTATTTTATCATTATTCTTGCTCCCGTTATCCATTAATTTCAGCACTTTTACTATAATATTGGCTTTTGTTTTAAAAATTATCCAAGTAATTTTTGCAAAAAAAAAAATATTCGCAACCAGAGCATTAAAAAACTCTGCTTTATTGGGTATATTATTTTTTGTATATATAATATTAGACTCAATATTTCAAATAGGTTTTTTAACTACACTTGCTTTATTTAATAAGCAATATTCGCACTTTGCCCTATTGTTCATAGCCCCAATACTTTTGAAAGATAAACAGCAAAATAAATTATTGCTCTACTCTTTTTCATTGGGTTCAATAACGGCAATTGTATGTGTTTTTTTTATTACAATAATAAATGATATGACATTTAACAGGGATTCATTTTTAAAATATTTGGATATCCACCATACTTACATTGCAATTTTTTTGTTATTTATTTTAAATCAAATCTTTATAAAACTGATTTATTTTAAAAGAAGGTTAAATAATTTAAATTGGATTAGAATTTCAATAACAGCTCTAGGTATAATAGCAGTCATATATGCTTTAGAAAGTAAAGTTTCTTTGGTTATTAT
>DATGBV010000405.1:0-7820 GCA_035312485.1 Flavobacteriaceae bacterium
CTAATAACAATTAAAACAATGATTAGCCTCGCATTAGGGCACATATGAGAATGAATAGAGCAATAATTATACTTTTTCTGATTTTTTTAAGTGGTTGTGGAAAAGAAATTAATTTATCTGAAAAAGAACGAAATTGGAATCCATATCAAGTTGGTGAAATATTAGTATTCCAATCTTCCGAAATGGAATTAGACACTATTTTTATTAAAGAAATTGCCGATAATATTTTCCCAAGCTCAACTGGACCACTAAAATATTACAATGAAAGTCTTTGGGTTTACGTAAAACATACAGACCCAAATTATGACAGAAAATTAACTAACAAACTTCTTGAAATCCAAACTGGAACACCTGAAAAACCAAGCGAGATTAACTTTGGAATATTAGCAAAAAACGCAGTTTTTTATGATAGTTATAAAACTATTGAGGAATTGGAAAAGCTAAATGAATTAACGATAGAAACGCCTCTTGGAAAATTTACTGATGTTTTAGAAATAGAAGATACCGAAGGAATGTATTCTGAAAGGGACAATTTTATTGACCGAATTTATTGGAGTAAATCCAATGGATATTTGCGATTTGAAAAGAGGAATGGAAAAGTTTGGGAACTGATAAAAAAATACGTGCCCTAACACCGTATATAAAAAATTGCTATTTTTAGCTAAATCAAAAGGTCGTTGCACGTTTGCTACATCTGATTTTCCTACGGAAAATCCTCGCACGCAAACACGCAACTTTCCATATACAAACACGTTAAACGAAACTTCAAAAAACCCTTAATCCAATCCTCCTTTTCTTTTAGGAGAGCGAGGTGTTGGCCATGTTGTTTGCTTTCCTGTGCGTGAGCTTTTTGGCATAACACGTTTTTCTCTAGACGTTCTATCAGGATCTTCACACGCCATATAGGTTAAAATAGCTGTAAGAATGACGTTGTTTCTAACATCGTCGAAAACAATTTTATCATAAGTATCTCTATTGGTGTGCCACGTGTATGTACCATAATCCCAACTTAAAGAACTTAAACTAAATGCTGGTGCACCAGCTGCAATAAAAGCTGCATGATCTGAACCTCCACTACTTGGTGTTCCTGGAAATTCTGTTTTTATGTGCTTTTTAATATCTTGAGGAACAGGATACAACCAATCTGAAACATACTCATAGGCATCTACAAATCCTGAACCGGAAATTTCAGTGACACGTCCTGTACCATTATCCTGATTAAAAACGGCTTGAATATTAGCTACAATTTCTGGATGATCTTCTACATAAGCACGAGAACCATTTAAACCTTGTTCTTCACTTCCCCAAAGCCCAATTAAAATAGTACGTTTTGGGTTTGAATACATTTTCTTTAAAATGCGCATGGTTTCCATCATTACCAATGTTCCTGTACCATTATCTGTCGCTCCTGTAGCACCATCCCAAGAATCAAAATGTGCAGAAAGCATAACATACTCATTAGGTTTTTCTACACCCTTTATTTCACCAATAATATTAAATGCAGGAACCACTCCTAATTCTTTAGATTCTGCTACGACTTTAATTTGTGGTTTGTCTCCATATTCTACCATTCTGTAGAGCATGGTATAATCTTCTAATTCTAAATCTATTCTTGGTACTTTTTTGGTATTGGCACTAAAAATTCTGTTTACACCAAACCCCTTTGACCAATAGGACGAAATAATTCCTACGGCTCCTGCATCTTCTAGTAATGCAATGCCTTTTTTACTTAATCCAATATTATACCTACTGGCATAACCTGTTCTAGCCATATTTTCTCTCCATGCCTTTGTTAAGGAATCTCTTTCTGATTTCATTTTTGTAAATGATTCTTCTGTAGCGTATTCTTCCCAATTTTCATCTGGACGGCCTGTAATTTCCTTTTGGTAAATCATCACGAATTTACCTTTTACATTTGGTAACCATTTTTGAAAATCTAGTGAATCCTTAACTTCAGACAGTATTATAACTTCTGCTGTTATGCCTTCGGGTGGTGTACTGTAACTCCAAGCCAGTTGCATACCATCCAAAGTTTGAATTCGAGGGTAAACCATATCTACATGAGTAATGCCACGTTCCCAACCACGCCATTCTCCATATTGTTCATTTTTGGCTTCAATTTTCCATTCTTTGAATTGATTTACTGCCCAATCACCAGCATTTGCCATTTGTGGTGTACCAACCAATCGCGGACCTACTACATCCAAAAGTTCATGTGCTAGACGTTCTAAATCTGAATTTTCATTAGCTTCTTTAATGATATTTTGGATAACTGGATCATCATCTTGTGCATAAATATTAAAAGATAGCAGAAATAAAAAAGTAAATATTAGGTTTAAGGATTTCTTCATTTTTTGAATAATTTATGCTCTTTTCAAATTTTTGAATTGGAAGATACATTTTATTAGGCAACTGTCAAATGAGAGGAACGATTTTAACAACTAAATGTTTAACTACAAATCATACTTAATATTAAACATGGCATAACGAGGTTGTATAAAGTATTCGCTAGTGCTTGTAAACAATGTATTAGAATTGTCCTGATTAAGAGATTTTGTATTTAAAATATTAGTGACTCCTACCTTATATTCCCATTTACTATCTTTTTTTTGGTAAGACAAGCTAGCTTCTAAAAAACTATAATTATTTAATGTTTTGTTTTCATTCTTGTAATTGAAGTATGAATAATCTGCTTTAAAAATGAATCCTTTAAGGAAATATGCATCCATATTTATATACGGACTTTGAGTATAAAATTTAGTTCGTCCGTTACCTTGTTCATATTCATTGATAGTTAGATTATATCCAACTTCAAAATTTGGTGCTTTTCTAAAATTAGTGTTCAAACGCGATTTATAAGATTGACTAAAAGACTCATTAATACTTCTTTGATTATTTACAATCTGATTGAATTTAGAATAGGTCACATTACCTCCTATTGATGCTTTAAGTTTACCAAAACTTTTTTCAAATCTGGCATCTGCTATTACAGATTCGTCTGCAAAACTTGAATTAAAAGATGTTGATACCTGACTTGTTGTTTGTATATCTGGTTCTCCAGGTGCTGGATTTGGAATCGTCAAAAATTCTGATCGTGACCTAATTTGGTCAACTCTCTTATTATAATTAACAAATCCAAACATATTAGTATAGTTAAACATATTGAAACTAAAATAACTCAAGTTTAAATTATGAGATAATGAGTTTTCCAAATTCCTATTGCCTTGATACAACATATTATAATTATTAAATACAGTTGCTTCAGCAAGTTGATCGATATCTGTAAAACTGTTTTGCATGCTATATCTAAAATTGAGTGTTTCACTTTTTTTGAGCTGTATTCTAGTATCAAAATCCGGTAATAGTCTTATGAAATTATCCTTAACCTCGCTGCCAAATTGCTGGTTTTTAGTTGTGTATGAGTGTATAGAAAAACCTGGACTGAAAGTAAATATTCCAGCTTTTAATCTGTAATGCAAGCCTAGATAAACATCACTAAAATTAAATTGTGCATCATTTAAAATATCAACTTGTGCGTTATCAAGTTCATAACTATTCCCATTATCTAAAATCTGAAAGATATTAGAATCAAACTGCTGTTTACTCAACAAAGTACCTAATGTAAAATTCAAATTACTCTTTTGATTCAGCACATACCAATAGTCTATTTTGGCATCTACTTTATTGGTTTTAACTCGCTTATCTTGAGCAGTACTTAATAACGATTGATTAGTATCTAGACCTAGAATGTCTGTAAACTGAAACTGATCTGATTGTTCTAACGCTGCACTGGAAAATGGATTTTCATCTTGCCACAAATGCTGAATTTCAAGAGCAAAAATATTTTTATCATTCAAGGTGTAATAATAATTAAGGTTTTGACTCAAACTAAATGGGCTCTGCTCTTGTACCTCATCAATATTTTGTAAGATTGAAGAGTAGAAATCTTGATATTGATTTTGCTTTGACATCTTTGCAAATATGTCATAATCTAAATGATTCCTGTTGTTAGGTTTGTAACTCGAACTTATTTTAAATAAGCCTAAATCTGATTTTTGATGTGTCTTACTTTGAGTAGTTTCATCTGGTGGCGGAATATCTCCATTTTCAGACTGTACATAACGTTTTATACTATTCTCTTCTAAATCGGTTCGCATACTAGAATAAATTGCAAATCCACTTAAATCCCAAGTTTTTTTAGGTGAATAACTAACGTTTGCTGCTCCAAATTTAGTATCTATGGCTTTTGCCTTGTTATTTTGCATGGTCAAAAATCCCATATCCTGTGCTTCTACATTAAACCCTGTGCCACTTCTTTGATTAAGACCTCTAAATCCTCCTGTAAATTTAAAATAATCACGCATAGTGAATGGAATTTTACCTATATTATTCATGTCTGTGATTATATTGATACTATACTTTGGGCTGTAATAAAACAATTTTGGATGTGCCAAATAACGTTCTTCTGGACCTAAACCAGCAGTAATTTCTCCAAACCAAAAATTCTTTTTGCCTTCCTTAAGTTTTATATTTATGGCAATATTGTCTTCGTTACTTCTTACATTTTGAAGTTGGCTCACCTCGTCATAATTCTTTAGCACCTGAACTTTATCTAGTGCATCAGCAGGAATATTTTTTGTGGCCAGTTTAGTATCGCCATCAAAAAAGTCCTTGCCTTCTACCATAACTTTGTCAACCACCTTTCCTTCTACTTCAATTTCGCCATCATCATTAATAGCAACTCCTGGTAGTTTTTTAAGCACATCTTCAAGCTTTTTATCAGTTTCATCCTTAAATGAATCTACATTATAAACAATTGTATCTCCTTTTATGGTTACTGGCATTTCATATATGAGTTCAACCTCATCAAGAGTATTATCTGGCATCAGGTTGAAATCTTTTGTAGTATTAACTTCTGCTGTAGTGAAAACCTCTTCATGTGTTTTCATGCCTATATAACTTACTTGTAAGCTATATGAAGTATTTTTTTTTAAGTTAAGTCTATATTCTCCTTGTTCATTTGAAATACCATAGGAATCCAAATTCTTTGTTGATTGATTGATGGCGACAACATTGGATAATTCCAACGGATTACCAATGCTGTCTTTTACAATACCTTCTAATTTTATTTGGGCAAATGATGAGCTTGCTACAAACAATAAAAGTATTATTACTAATTTATATTGCATGTTCGTTTTTTGATTGATGAAATAGAATATTATATTATCCGCCTATTCTTATTTCTATGGTTTCGCCATCTCCATCACGATTGTGTTGGTAACGGTCGTTCATTTCTTGCATCTTCTTTTCCACGATTTCTTCAAACTCTACTTGATTCACCACCTTGCCTTTATCTGGCTCTACTATGCTCACTTTGTCTTTAGGGTTTAAGACTATTTTACTGCATATAATAGTTTCTGTCCCGTCATTAACTTCAAGAATTAGTCCTGGAAGACCTTGGTATCTGGCTGGTCCATTATTTACTGGTATTTGCATCGTGTACCACGCTGTAATTGTAATTTCCTCTATTTTAGGTTTTGGGGTTTCTGTAAGGTCTTTGTCTCCATTAATGCTCATAGAGCTTTCAGATACTTCTATTTCTCTTTTCATTGTAGCTTTATGACAGGTGTAATTTCCAATATTCTTTGTTTCTCCATGCATAGTCCAATCTGGTTTTTCAAGGTTATCCTTTATTAGAAACACCTTCCCAAATACTTCATTTTGGCTTGCGTAGCGTTGTTCTTTTGTGTTTTTGTATAGTATATCTGAACCATCTGTACTTGCAACTACAAACTGCATCCCGTCAGGTTGTGGAGCCTCTAATACTTCTTCTTCTTTGTAAATGGATTCTTGCTTGTTGAATGTAAGAATGTAGGTTTTCTCAAAGTTCTTTTTAAGCATTTCTATAATTTGATTGTAACGCTCTCCTCCAATTTGAGTACTATCAAGTTCTATATCCATTTTTCGTTTAGATTTATAAGTTGCCTCTCCTTGAAAATCTTGTGCAAATATTGATGTTGCTATCAATAATGCAACTAGTGTGATACCTGTGTGTTTCATTTTTATTTTGTTTTTATGATTAACACTACAAATATGCATAGCTTAATCCTTTTTTAAAGTTAACTACTGTTAACGAGTGTTAAGCGATTGGTTTTATACCAATTTAACATTTACTTTTGATGTATGAATGATTCAAGATATCGTTGGGTTTTATACATTATTATTTTTGTAATACTTGGTACTATTGGTATTCAGGTGTATTGGAATTATAAAAACTATCTCATTAATAAACAGCAATTTATTAATGATGTACAGATAAGTTTAGACAATGCTGTAGAATCTTATTTTGCCAATCTAGCCGAAGTCAATACCATCAAATTTGCCTTTAGAGGAGATATTGATGAAAATGATCTTATGGATGAAGAGCATCTGGATAGTATCCTCCACGAATTTAAATTTTCAACACTTTCTAATGAACAATTTGATTCTTTAAACATAGAAATTTTGGATGGTGAAATAAAATATCATGGTGTTAAAGGCGATTCGTTAATTGATATTTTAAAAAGTAATAATATAACTGAATCCTGGCAAACTGAAAGTGTCTATTTAAAACGTTTTCATGTAGATTCTATCTCACAAAATGAACTAAAAAATCTGACTTCAAAGGTTATTGTTTCTTTGTCTAATGATAGTTTGTTATTAGAACAGATTGATACTTTATTAGAAAAGGAATTAAATAGAAAAAACCTGAAAATAAATTACTATTTAACATATAAAGATGCTGCCGATAATATAAAATCTATCAACAAGTTTTCGGTTTTTAAAAAGGTAAATGATTCATTAATTGGGGAAAAGTTTTTAAATACTACATCAAAGTCTACCTACTTACCCCATAATACATCTTTAAAAGTATATTTTACCAACGAAACAAAATCTATTTTAAAGCGTATTTTAACAGGCATAGTATTATCTACATTATTGGTGCTTCTTGTAATAAGCTGCTTGTTCTATCTCTTAAAAATTATTAAACGCCAAAAACAGCTGGCAGAAGTTAAAAATGATTTAATAAGTAACATTACTCACGAATTTAAAACACCTATAGCAACCATTGGTGTTGCTCTTGAGAGTATTAAGGATTTTAATGTTATAGACGATAAAGAGAAAACTAAAAAGTACCTGAAAATGTCTGGGGACCAATTATCAAAGCTTAACATTATGGTTGAAAAACTTCTGGAAACGGCAACGCTTGATAGTGATAATTTACAACTAAATACAGAGCAAACTAATCTCGTAGATTTGGTAAAATCTTCTGTTGATAGATATCAAATTCAAAATAAAAATAAGACTCTTGATTTTGAATCTGAAATCGATGAAACTATAATTTCTGTTGATGTTTTTCATTTAGAGAATGCTATAAATAATATTATAGACAATGCAATTAAATATGGAGGAGAATCTATTTTAGTTAGGGTTGAAAAACATTCAAAAGCTATCGAAGTTTTAATTTCAGATAATGGTAATAATTTATCCAAGGCTAACAAAGACAAGATTTTTGAGCAGTTTTATAGAGTCCCAAAAGGAAATACTCATAATATAAAAGGCTTTGGAATTGGTCTGTATTATACCAAAAAAATTATTGAAAAACATGGCGGTACAATTCAATTGGAATTAAACAAAAACCTGACAATCTTTAAAATAATTTTACCTCATGGATAAACGCACTTCAATACTTTTAGCTGAAGATGAACCTGCTTTAGGACTCATTATAAAAGAAAGTCTTGAGACACGTGGCTTTGATGTTCTTTTATGTAATAATGGTG